>NZ_JAJOHP010000011.1:0-91239 GCF_021109375.1 Arthrobacter sp. AK01 | reverse complement strand
CCGTGGAGCAGGTGCTCCACGGCCATGCGGCAGCCCGGCCCGGCGATGGAACGGATGACGTCGAAGCCCTCCGCTTTTACTTCCTCGTCGAAGACCACCAGCGTGGTTCCGTGCTCGGCCAGTTTCCGCAGGGCGTCCCGCTGGTCGGGACGGACTGCGTCCACGAACACGGCGTCGGCGTTGTGGGTGCCGAGCACTTTGACCCAGTCGGCGTCGCCCAGGATCATCGGAGTGATTCCCAGCGGGACCGCAGCCTTCTGCACGGCCTCGATGACGGACAGGGACCAAGGATCGGACAGCATGGTCAGCGACAGGATGACCGTATTGGTCCGGCCGGTCCGGATGGCCCGGGCCGCCTGGTTGGGGCGGTACCCGAGCCGCTCCGCAGCCGCCTTGACCTTCTCCGCCGTCGGATCCGACACCCCAGGTCCGCCATCGCCGCGGCGCCCCGACAGCACATAGGAAACCGTGGCCGTGGAAACTCCCGCCAACTCGGCCACCATACGTATGGTGGGCCGGATTCCGGTGGTGCTCGCTTTTGCCATGGTTCCCCCTGCTGGTGTTCTTCGTCTTACGCGTTGGTGCGTTCTTGGTCTGGTCCGTGTTGGTTTGGTCCGTGTTGGTTTGAGGCTAGCTCCTGAACACCGGCACGTTGGGGTCCAACGCGGCCTGGTACTCATCGCGCATCTTGTCGCCGCCTTCGCTCTTCCAGCGTTTGACCGCGTCCTTGAGCTCGTCGATCTTGGCGCGGCCGGTAATGATGTCCACTACCTTGTCGCGCAGCTGCTTGGTGATCTTGGCGCCCACCTTGGCGTTGGTGTCCGAGTAGGAACCGTTGGTGGGGTTCCGCCAGGCGAACTCAAGGAGCTTCTCCTCCTGCTGGCTGACATACCGGGTGTCGTCGTCGAAACCGGGGTTGAAGATGACGTTCTCCGGGCTGGACATGATGTTCAACGCCGACACCAGTCCGGGGGCGTTGGTTGTTCCCGTTTCGGTGCGCGCCGGGTTCCCGGAGCCGTCGATCGTGTAGTCCTGGCCGAGCTCGCCGAAGTTCTTCTGCATGTACTCCACGGTGCCGAACGGTGCGGACAGGTAGTTGATGAGCGAGAGCAGCTCGCGGATCTTGCCCTCGTCGGCCTTCTTGAACGGGGTGAAGCCCACCGTTCCGTAGCCCATGTCGTACACCGGTTTGACCTTGCCGTCCGCACTGAACGGAATGAGGACATCGAACTGGGCGGTCTTGTTCAGTGCACGGTAGCTGCGGATGTCGTGCGGGCCAACCACCACCTGGGCGGCCACGCTGCCGTTGGCGACGCGCGAACGGATGTCGGTTGCCTTGGAGTCCGGGTAGAAGACGCCGGCTGCGAACATCTTGGCCGTGAACTCCACGCCGGCCATGTATTCATCGGTTTCGTACAGGTGGGTCAGCGTGCGGTCCTTGTTGACGGCCCAGCTGTTCGGGGCGCCAAACCATTCGGTGACCATGTGGAGTGCATTGATATAGGCAGGTTCGAGCGCGTACTGCTGGTCCCCCGGTCGGGTCAGCTCCTTGGCCTTCTCAAGGAATTCGTCGGCGCTGGCCGCTTCGAAGCCGCCCACCTTGGCCCACATGTCGTGGTTGCCCAGGTACACCTGGCCAAAGGGGGTACTCGGGATGGGAGCTCCCCAGATCTTGCCGTTCACGACGGCGGTCTTCCAGGAATCGGGCTTGAGTGCGGCCAGGTTGGGGTACTCCAGGACGGCGTCACCGGAGAGGTAGGGCGTCAGGTCCTGGAACTTGGCTTCGAGCATGGGTCCGACGTTGGGGATGCCCTGGTTCGGCGGAACCCACATCATGTCCGGGAGATCGTTACTGGCCAGGACGGTGGCGAACTTGGCCGGGTAGCCGTCTCCGATGTCTTCGGCGATCTGGAGCTCCAGGTCGCCGCCGAGCTTGGCGTTGAGTCGCTGCCAGAAGGGGTTGTCCTTCATGCCAGGGCTCATGGTGTCGAAGGTTTCGGTGAGACCGGTGACCTTGCCCTTGAGCGGCGGCGTCTTCACGGACTGCACAGCGGTGGGCAGCTTGAAGTAGCCGGCTTGGAGGCCCTTGGCGTTGCCCGCGATGTCCGGGGTGACGCCAGTGAATTCCTTGTATGTGGGCAACTTGACCGAAGCTGAGGCAGCGGCGCCTCCGTTGCTCGCGGCTCCGCCACCACCACAGGCGGACAAGCCTGCGGCGGTCACGGCCAAGCCTGCGAGGCCAAGGAAACCGCGGCGGCTGAATCCGGCCTGGGAGGTAGTGCTCGTCATGGCATAACCCTTTCTGGTTACTTGCTTTTTGTCTGGGGGTTTTGGGTGTTTGGGCTTGTGGATAGTGGGCTTCGGGGCGGGACTAGCCCTTGACTGCTCCGGTGATGACGCCCTTGGCAAAGTGCTTCTGGAGGAACGGGTAGACCATCAGGATCGGGACGAGCGCCACCACGACCACTGCCATCTGGATGGACTGCGGTGGCGGTGTGGTGGTGATTCCCAGCTGGTCCGCCGCGCCACTGCCCTGGACCACGAAGTTGCGGAGCAGCAACTGGATGGGCCACTTGCTGTGATCGTTGATGTAGAGCAGGGCGTTGAAGAACGAGTTCCAGAAACCGACGGCGTAGAACAGCCCGACGACGGCGATCACGGCTTTGGACAGCGGCATCACGATGCGCCACAGGATCTGCCAGTCGTTGGCGCCGTCGATCCTGGCGCTTTCGATCAATTCACCCGGAATGTTCATGAAGAACGAGCGCATCACCACGAAGTTGAATGCTCCGAAGATGCCCGGGAGGATCAGCGACCAGAGGGAGTCAAGCAGTCCCAGCTGGCGGATCATGAGGAATGACGGGATCAGGCCCGGCGCAAACAGGAGCGTGAACAGGACTGCGAGGATCACAGGACGGCCAAAGAGCACCGTCCGGCTGGTGGCATAAGCCATGGTGATGGTCACGAACAGGGCCAGGATGGTGCCCACCGCCGTGACCAGCATGCTCACGCCGAGTGACTGCAGCACCATGGGGCCTTTGAAGATGGTGGCGTAGGCCTCCAGCGTGGGACGCTCCGGCCACAGGACAAAACCTCCGGCCTTCACGAGTTGCTCAGTGTCGGCCAGCGACGTTGAGACCACCAGGAGGATGGGCGTCAGAATGGACAGGCTGAACACGATCAGGACCACTGCCTTGACCGTTTGGTACAGGGCGGAAGGCTTTTCCTTCCATACCGGGCGCTTGGGGTTGTACGTAAGTTCCCGGGGTTTTCTAGCGAAAAGTGTTGTTGCCATGGGGTTCTCCTTGTGCGGCAGGCGCGCGGGTCAGCGGGGCTTTCAGCGCACTTGTTTTGCGAAGATTCCGTCTTCGCCGAAGCGGTGGGCAAGTTTGTTGGCGCCGTAGATCAGCAGCGCACTGACCACGCCCTTCGCGAGGCCGGCCGCGGCACCTGAGCTCCAGCCGCCTCCCACTACGCCGGTGTAGTAGGTGAAGGTGTCCAGCACTTCCGCGGCTCCAGCGCCCACTGCGTCACGCTGCAGGATGAACTGCTCAAAGCCGACAGAGAGGATGTCGCCGATGCGCAGGATGAGCAGGAGCACAATGACGGGCCTCAGGCCTGGGAGGGTGATGTGCCACATCCGGCGCCAGCGGCCTGCACCGTCAGCCGCCGCAGCCTCATAGAGGGAAGCATCGATGCTGGCGAGGGCCGCCAGGAAGATGATCATTGCCCAGCCCGCGTCCTTCCAGATCATCTGGACGACCACCATGACCGGGAATGTTTCCGGGTTGGTCATGAAGGGAATGGGATCCATGCCCCAGTCCCGGAGAAGGTTGTTGACGAAGCCTGCGCCGCCCAGCATTTGCTGGAAGAACGCGATCACCAGCACCCAGGAAAGGAAGTGCGGCAGGTAGGCGATGCTCTGGAAGATCCGGCGGACCCGGGTGCTGATCAGTGAATCCACAATCAGCGCCAGCACCAGCGGCACCGGGAAAAGGAAGACCAACTGCCAGGCGGCCAGGTACAAGGTGTTCCAGAAAGCGTGGATGAAGTCCGGATTGCCGAACAGATCCACAAAGTTCTGCCAACCAACCCACAAGCTGTCGCCGATGCCCAAGTAGGGCTGGTAGTCCTGGAACGCGATGACGTTGCCCAGGATGGGGATGTAGAAGAAGAGCAGCAGGAAGGCCACACCCGGGACCATCATGAGCAACATCTGCTTGTCGCGTCGCAGGCGGGATCGGAAACTCTGCTGCGGGGGCTTGCTTCGCTTCCGCTTCTTCGCACCGGATCCGGGGGTGTCTCCACCTGCCGGGGCCGGGACTCGGCGAGCTTCGGGCAATGCCGGAGCCTGTTCCGTCGTCGAGTTCATGCTGTCTCCTCAAGTGCTGAGGCCGAATCAGCAATGTGATTCAAGCCACGCTCGTTAACCGTTTAACAAACCATAAGTGACGCGCATCTCTTTTTGCAAGATCATGATCGAAACTGACCGCAGAAATCATTTTTCATCATTCCGACGGCTTCCCAACCAGCCGGAAACGCGGCCCCGCTAAAGTACAAGCAGGTGGAATTCACACAGGAGGTGGAAATGGCAGATTGCTGCAGCCCAGGCGCCGACGCCCGGGAACACTCGACGTCGGGGATGACGCTCCCCCTGCGTACCGTGGGCGGACAGCGGAACGTGCGTGCCGCCGTCGAGCCTTCCGCAAGCAGTCCCTCAGCGTCCAAGGAAACAAACGACGTCGGCATCCCCGCCGGGACCTTCGCGATGGGCGACCCCTTCGGCGAGGGCTATGAAGCCGACGGCGAGTCTCCAGTGCACCACGTGTCCATTTCAGGCTTCCGGATCAGCGCCACCACCGTCAGCAACGAGGATTTCGCGGCGTTCGTGGACGCCACCGGGCATCGAACCGAGTCGGAAACGTTCGGAACATCGGCAGTGTTCCATCTGGCCGTCAGAGCCGCCACGCAGGACATCCTCAACCGCGTCAACAACGTGCCCTGGTGGCTCAACGTCCGTGGAGCCGACTGGGCACACCCTGCAGGACCGCGCTCGCACTGGTCCGAAATCCCGGACCACCCCGTAACCCATGTGTCGCACAACGATGCCCTGGCCTACTGCGAGTGGGCCGGCCGGCGGCTGCCCACAGAAGCTGAGTGGGAATATGCGGCCCGGGGCGGGCTGTCGGGACAGCGCTACCCCTGGGGCAACGAACTGCACACCGATGAGCCAGGCGAGGCTGCCCACAACTGCAACATCTGGCAAGGCGAGTTCCCTTCCCGCAACACGGTGGAGGACGGCTACCTCACCACGGCACCCGTGCGTTCGTTTGCCCCCAACGGCTACGGTCTGTACCAGACCAGCGGGAACGTATGGGAATGGTGCAGCGACTGGTTCCTGCCCAAGTACTACAAAACGTGCCTCGCAGCAGGAACCGTCGAAGACCCCCAGGGGCCCACGATTGGCCGCGGCAGGGTGATGCGCGGCGGCTCGTACCTCTGCCACGATTCGTACTGCAACCGCTACCGCATCGCAGCACGGAGCTCGAACACGCCGGACTCAGCCAGCGGCAACCTCGGATTCAGGACTGTGGCCCTCTAACTGATTGGCGCTGTAGCCTACTTGGGCCCGTGGCCCCTGTGCCCGTGGCCGCCTTTGAGGCCGGCAGGCAACTCGCCCGATACCACCCTGGTAGCCGTGACGGTATCGCCGTCCTTCGTCCCGCTGATGCGCACTGTGTCGCCAGGTTTGAGGTCGGCAGCCGTGGCCGACGGCAATGTGGGCCGGCCCCTGCCATTCCTCAGGTCCGAAGTATCAGCAGGCACCTTGGCGATCCGTGTCTCCGCCTTGAGCACGTACCGCTGGGCAAAGCCGTCCTCGCTCTTCACTGTCACTTCGGAGTCGCTGACGGTCTCGATGGTTCCAAGCTGCGTGACAACGGTGCGGAAGGTGCCGTCCTGTTGCTTGACGACGTGCTCGCCATGGATTGCCTGCCCACGCCCCTCGGTGGACTTGGCTTTCGTCGTCGCGGACGGACTGGGTGAAGCAGAGGTGCTCGACGGCGAAGGGCTGGGTTGGGTGCCCGCCCACACAGCGGCGGCCCCGCCGCCGGTCAGTGCGACGGCGATCCCGCCGGCAAGGAGGCCCTTACGAAGGCCTGGTCTGAGAGTGGCCATGCATCCATTGTGCGCCCAAAGCACAGTAGGCCGCAGTAAAAACTGCGGCCTACTGTGATGCTTGAAGCGGGTGCTTAGCCCTCGACGCCGAGCTTCTCCAGGATGAGCTCGCGGACTCGTCCGGCGTCGGCTTGGCCACGGGTGGCCTTCATGACGCCGCCAACGATTGCGCCGATGGCCTGAACCTTGCCGCCCCGGATCTTCTCCGCCACGTCAGGCTGTGCTGCCAGTGCGGCGTCGATGGCTTCCAAGAGGGGGCCGTCATCGGACACAACGGCCAGGCCGCGCTGCTCGACGATCTCCGCCGGGGTACCTTCGCCGGCGAGGACGCCGTCCAGGACCTGGGTGGCCATCTTGTTGTTGATCTTGCCGTCTTCGACGAGCTTGTTCAGCTCGACGATGACCTGCGGAGTGACGCCCAGCTCGGAAGGATCGACGTCGGCAACCTTGGCGCGGCCAACGATCTCACCCATCCACCACTTACGGGCAACATCTGCGGACGCACCGGCTGCGATGGTTTCCTCGATGGAGTCCATGACACCGGCGTTCACCACGTCACGGAACTCCAGGTCCGAGTAGCCCCAAGCTTCCTTGAGGCGCTTCCGGCGCTCGGCCGGCGGCTCGGGAAGGGTAGCGCGGAGCTCCTCCACCCACTCACGGGACGCGACGACGGGAACCAGGTCCGGCTCCGGGAAGTAGCGGTAATCGTCAGCATCGGACTTGGGCCGGCCCGACGTCGTCGAACGTGTGTCCTCGTGCCAGTGGCGTGTCTCCTGGATGACCGGTTCGCCGGAATCCAGGACGGCAGCGTGGCGCTGGATTTCATAGCGGACGGCGTGCTCGACGGCGCGCAGCGAGTTCACGTTCTTGGTTTCCGAACGGATACCGAAGCGTTCCCGGCCGTGCGGGCGCAGGGAAACGTTGGCGTCGCAACGGACGTTGCCGCGCTCCATCTTGGCATCGGAAACACCAAGGTTCTTCACGATCTCGCGAACAGCAGCGACGTACGCCTTGGCCAGCTCAGGCGCACGGCTGCCCGCGCCCTCGATCGGCTTGGTGACGATCTCAACCAGCGGAACACCCGAACGGTTGTAGTCCACCAGCGAGTAGTCGGCACCCTGGATGCGGCCCGCGGCGCCACCCATGTGGGTCAGCTTGCCGGCGTCCTCCTCCATGTGGGCGCGTTCGATCTCCACGCGGAAGACCGTGCCGTCCTCGAGCTCGATGTCGAGGTATCCGTCGTAGGCGATCGGTTCGTCGTACTGCGAGGTCTGGAAGTTCTTCGGAGTGTCCGGGTAGAAGTAGTTCTTCCGGGCGAAACGGCAGGACTCGGCGATCTTGCAGTTCAGGGCAAGGCCGATCTTGATGGAAGACTCCACAGCCGTCTTGTTCACTACCGGAAGGACGCCGGGCATGCCCAGGTCAACCTCGTTGACGTTGGTGTTCGGCTCGTCACCAAACACGTTCGGCGCGGAGGAGAACATCTTGGTCTTGGTGTTGAGCTCCACGTGGACCTCGAACCCCAGGACGGGATCGTACTTCTCCATGGCCTCTTCGAAGCTCAGGGTTGCGTCGACGGACATTAGTTGGAACCTCCGGCGGTGGTTGAAGCTGATGAAAGCTCAGGCGCCTGCGCAAGCATCGGGCCGCCCCACTTCTCTTCAAGCATGGTTTCGAGGACCGCACCCACGCGGTACAGGCGGGCATCCTGGCGGGCCGGAGCCAGCAACTGGATACCAACGGGCAGGCCGTCTTCATCAGCCAGTCCACCCGGCAAGGACAAGCCCGGGATACCGGCGAGGTTGGCCGGGATGGTTGCGACGTCGTTCAAATACATTGCCAGCGGATCATCCAGCTTCTCCCCCAGCTTGAACGCCGTGGTGGGCGCCGTCGGGGAGATCAGGACATCGGCCTTGGCGAAAGCGGCGTCGAAGTCGCGTTGGATCAGCGTGCGGACCTTCTGCGCCGAGCCGTAGTAAGCGTCGTAGTAGCCAGCGCTCAGTGCATAGGTACCCAGGATGATGCGTCGCTTCACCTCGTCGCCGAAGCCGGCGGCGCGGGTAGCACCCATGACGCGCTCGATGGTCATGGGACCGTCCTTGGGCAGCACGCGCATGCCGAAGCGGACACCGTCGAACTTGGCCAGGTTGCTGGACACCTCGGACGGCATGATCAGGTAGTACGCACCCAGGGCGTACTTCAGGTTGGGGCAGGAAACCTCGACGATTTCAGCACCGGCATCCTTCAGCAGCTGAAGGGACTCGTTGAAACGGTTCTCGACGCCGGCCTGGTAGCCCTCGCCGTGAAGTTCCTTGACGATGCCGATCTTCATGCCGGCCACGTTGCCCACGCGGGCCGCAGCAACAAGGTCATTGAAGGGATCGGTCAGTGACGTGGAGTCAAACGGATCGTGGCCGCCGATGACTTCCTGCAGCAACGCCGAGTCCAGCACCGTACGGGAAACCGGGCCGATCTGGTCCAGCGACGACGCCATGGCAATGGCACCGTAACGGGACACTGCACCGTAGGTCGGCTTCACGCCAACGGTTCCGGTGACTGCACCGGGCTGGCGGATTGAGCCACCGGTGTCCGTCCCGAGCGCAAGCGGCGCTTCAAAAGCGGCGACGGCGGCAGCGGAGCCACCGCCCGAACCGCCCGGAATCCGGTCCAGGTCCCACGGGTTGCGGGTGGGGCCGTACGCAGAGTGCTCCGTGGAGGAGCCCATGGCGAATTCATCCAGGTTGGTCTTGCCCAGGATCGGCATCTTGGCCGCGCGCAGCTTCTTCACCACGGTGGCGTCGTACGGGCTGTTCCAGCCTTCAAGGATCTTCGAACCAGCCGTCGTCGGCTGGCCAATCGTCACGATGAGGTCCTTCACGGCGATCGGCACACCAGCGAGGGCATGCAGCTCTTCGGCGGCGGAACCGCCGGCAGCGCGGGCAGCATCAACCTCGGCCGCAACAGCCAAAGCCTCTTCGCTGTTGACGTGCAGGAAGGCATGAACCTGGCCGTCGACGTCGGCAATGCGGTCAAGGTGCGCCTGCGTTACTTCGACGGCGGTAACCTCGCGGGAAGCCAGCTTGGCAGCGAGATCGGCAGCGGAGTGGCGGATGAGTTCGTTCTTCAGATCAGTCATGTGATTAGCCCTCATCCAGGATTGCCGGGACCTTGAAACGGTTCTCGTAAGCATCCGGAGCACCGGACAATGCCTGCTCAGCCGTGAACGTGTGGCCCACAACGTCCTCACGGAACACATTGGTCAACGGAATCGGGTGCGACGTCGCCGGGACGTCCTCCCCCGCAGCTTCGCTCACGCTCTTCACCGAATCCACGATGACAGCAAGCTCAACAGCCATCCTGTCCAGTTCTTCGGCACTCATTTCAATGTGAGCCAGACGCGCAAGATGCGCGACGTCGTCACGGTTGATCGCAGCCATGGATCTCCCCTGCAAAGTTCAAATGGTTTTCCGAACCAGTCTACTTGTCCATGCGCCCCTGCTGGACGCTGCGCTGGCGCGCAGGGCGAGTGGTTGAGTTCGGTGGCTGCCCGCAGACGATCCTTTGGTCGCTCGCTCGTTCCTCGCTTAGACGCGACCGGCAGGATGTCTCCGGTCCGCCGCCTATTGCCCATCTCACCTTGCGGTCGGCACCCACCCCACTTCTGGACCCAACCACAAAGACGGCTGAGCGGACCATATGCACTTTGCTTTTCCGTTGGGTTGGGCCGTGGGCTGGGTGGGCTTGATCGCGTCACCGGGGTAGACATCCGTGTGGCCCTTCACACGGAACGACCCAGGCATCCGGGTGCTGCGCGGGCTGAAGCGGGCGCCCGGAAGCGTGCGTCCAAGCGAGGCACGAGCGAGCACGCGGAGGGGGGGGGGCCGGGGGGGGGCCCCCCCCGCGCGGCCGCGGGGGGGGCCGCCGGCGCGGGGCCGCCCTCCGGAGGATGTCTGGGTCCTTTTGCACCGGAGGGCGACCATTTCAGGCCGCCCTCCGAAGGATTGTTTGGGCCGGTTTGCGCCTGCGGCGCACCCGGGTTGGGGTGCTGCGCGGCGGGTTAGCCGATGCCGATGGCTCCGGTCAGGACTCCGACTGCCAGCATGACGATCGAGACGACTGCCGTGCGCCACAGGACCTTTTTGTGGTGGTCGCCCAGGTCAACCTTGGCGAGGGATACCAGCAGGAGGATCGCGGGGACCAGGGGGCTTTGCAGGTGGAACGGCTGGCCAGTGATGGAGGCGCGGGCCATGTCTGCTGCATCCACCCCGTAGTGGGCGGCGGTTTCGGACAGGACCGGGAGGACACCGAAGTAGAAGGCGTCGTTGCTCATGAAGAAGGTCATCGGGATGCTGAGCAGGCCGGTGATGACTGCCATGAACGGACCCATATCGGCGGGGATGATCTGGACGAGCCACTCGGACATTGCCTTGACCATGCCGGTGCCATTGAGGACACCGGTCAGGACTGCGGCTGCCATGACCATGCTGACGACGGCGACGATCGAGGGTGCGTGCGCGATCAGCTGGGCGCCCTGGTCCTTAACCTTGGGGAAGTTGACCAGCAGGGCGATGGCGGAGCCGACCATGAACACAAACGGCAGCGGAACGACGTTGGCTACCAGGACCACCATGACGGCGACGGTCAGGCCCAGGTTGAACCAGAACAGCTTGGGCCGGAGGGTCTTGCGGTTGGGGTCAAGTGCGGTGTCAGCCATGGCGGTGTCGTGGTCGTCCACCAGGGTGGCCGGGTCTTCGAGGACCGCGACGCCGGAGCCTCCGCCGGTGCCCGGCTTGCCTGCCGGCGTGGTGGAGCTGTTGCGACCAAAGCCGAAGCGGCCCTTACCCGAGCCCGAACCGGCGGCGACAGATCCGCCGCGGCCAGTGCCGCCGTCGAACGCTTCCGAAGGATCGGCGACGTCGCCCCAGATCTCAGGGGCGGTGGTGCGGAGGCGGTTGCGTTCCTGCAGTCCGAGCAGCCAGGCGAAGACCAACACAACGATGAGGCCAACGATGAGCGAGGGGACCATGGGGACGAAGACATCGTTGACGTCCAAGTGCAGCGCGGTGGCTGCGCGGGCCGTGGGACCGCCCCACGGCAGGATGTTCATGGTGCCGTTGGCGAGGCCGGCGACACATGTGAGGACCACGGGGCTCATCTTGAGCCGCAGGTAGACGGGGAGCATCGCGGCAGTAGTGAGGATGAAGGTGGTGGAGCCGTCGCCGTCCAGGGAGACTGCTGCGGCGAGGATCGCGGTGCCGAGGACAACCTTGGCGGGGTCGTTGCCCAGCTTGCGCAGGATGAACTTCACCAGGGGGTCGAAGAGTCCGACGTCGATCATCAGGCCGAAGTAGATGATGGCGAACATGAGGAGCGCGGCCGTCGAGGTCATGGACTTCATCGAGTCCATCACCATGTCGCCGATACCGAGGCCCGCCCCGGCGAACAGGCCAAAGACGGTGGGGACGATGATCAGCGCCAGAACGGGCGTCAATTTTTTGGTCATGATCAGGACCATGAATACCGCAATCATTGCGAATCCAAGCAAAACCAGCACGGCCGGCTCCTTACTACTGTGAATGGCGCCACGTCGGTGTGATGCGCACTACAGACGATATGGTGGCGCCCGTCACTGGCCGGGGTTTCCGGGAATTGTTGGGAATACTGCTCGTTGCGAACGTTTTGCGCATTGTGCTCAGTGCTTCAATGGAGCTGGACGAAAGGAGCAAGGGTGCCGCGATTCAGCAGGGTCAGTATGCGTTTCTCCACCCAAACACTTCTCCTCCAATTGGGAGTTGTCTTGCTGGTGGTTCTGCTCAGCGGTGCTGTCCACGGCTGGCTGGTCTACGAACGGATCGGCACGGAAGCCGAGAACCAAGCACTCACCCTCGCCAGGACGGTTGCCGCGGATCCGGATATCCGGGCCGGCGTCCAAGAGATCAGCAAGGAACAGGGAACGCCTCCCCGGGAGGTCCTCGCCGCCGGTCCCCTGCAGGCTGCAGCCGAAGCCGTCCGGGTCCGTACTGGTGCCTTGTTCGTGGTCATCACGGACGAAACCGGCCTGCGGCTGGCCCACCCCGAAACGGCGCGGCTTGGTGAACGGGTCAGTACCGACCCGTCCGTCGCCCTGGGCGGCGAAGAAATCACGACGCGCAACACGGGCACGCTGGGGCCTTCTGCCGGTGCGAAAGTTCCGGTCTACGGTCCAGGGGGTTCAGGAGTGATTGTTGGCGAAGTCAGCGTCGGCTATTCCGTGGAGTCCCTCAGCAACAGCCTGGCCCGCGACATCGTGCCCATTGCCCTGACCGCCGGCGGCGCCCTCCTGGCGGGCGTGCTGGCATCGTTCCTGCTCCGCCACCGCCTGCAACGCCTCACCCTGGGTTTGGAGCCCGAGGAAATCAGCACGCTGGTCCACGACCAAGTAGCAGTTCTCCAAGGCGTGGACGACGGCGTGATCGGCATCGCCGCGGATGGCCGCATCTCAGTGTTCAACGCAGCTGCCGCCAGGCTCCTGGATATGCCCGATGCCACCGGACAGGACTGGGCAAGCGCTGCCGTACCCGAACAGCTGAGGCAGCTCACCCAACCGGCAGCCCGCGATGCTGAGGCCGTGGAGATCGTTGCAGGCGGACGCGTACTGGTGGCCAGCGCGCGCAAGGCCTGGCACCGGAAGGAAGACCTCGGCTGGGTTGTCATGCTGCGCGACCGAACGGAACTGCAGCAGCTCACCCGCCAACTGGATGCCGTGGGAACCATGTCCACCGCCCTGCGTGCGCAGCGCCACGAGTTCGCCAACCAACTCCACACCATCGCCGGTTTCATGAGCATCGGACAGTACGATTCCGCCAAGGAGTACCTGGCCCGGACCTCCGCCACGGGACCATTGAAGTTCCCCGTGGAGCAGGCCGAACTCCTCCAGGACACGTATTTGCAGGCCTTTATTGGCGCCAAAGGGGTGGAGGCTTCAGAGCGCGGCGTGACCCTGCGCATCGGGCCAGAGACACTGGTCCGTGGACACGTTGCCGATCCCCAGGACGTGACCACCGTGCTCGGCAACCTGATCGACAACGCGGTGAGTGCCGCCGTCGCCGGTTCCGCCACGGAACGGTGGGTGGAAGTTGAGCTGCTGGACGACTTCCCTGACCACGACGCCACCCAGGACGGCGGCACCCTGCACCTCGTGGTGGGTGACTCGGGCGACGGTTTGGGGAGCCTGGAACCTGAGGAAGTCTTCGCCGAGGGATTCACGACGTCGGAACAACCGGTACGCTCGGGGGCTGGACAAGGTTTGGGGCTGGCTTTGGTGCGGCAGCTTGCGCGGCGGCGCGGCGGAGATGTGCGCGTACTGGAATCGGGCACCGCTGGCGGTCCGGGCGCCGTTTTCATGGCAACCATCCCCGGCGTCATGGATTCCGCAGACGCCGGTGCGGGCTCAACGGTGAGGGAGGACAGCAGTGGCTGATGATCTGAGGGTGTTGATCGTGGATGACGACTTTCACGTCGCAAGGCTCCACGCCGCCTATGTGGATTCGGTAGCCGGTTTCATGGCCCTTGCCCCGGCAGGCTCGGTATCCCAAGCCCTTCAGGCGATCCATAGCCTGCGCCCGGACCTGGTGTTGCTGGACGTGTACTTACCGGACGGCTCAGGCTTGGACCTGCTGGGCCAGCTGGACGTCGATGCCGTGATGCTCACTGCTGCCTCTGACGCGCAGTCCATCAAGGTCGCACTGCGCCGCGGCGCCCTGGGGTACATGCTCAAGCCCTTCACCGCGGAGTCCCTTTCCCAACAGCTCAGGTCCTACGCGCGGTATCGCCGGATCCTCGGCCAGCAGACCGCCGTCGATCAGACAACCATTGAACGTGCCAAGCGCTCCCTGATTCCCGGTGACGTCACGCCGGCCGCCAAACCCCGGTCCGCCACGGAAGCGGCCGTCCTGGAATCGTTGGTTGCCGGCGAGCAATACTCCGCAGCCGAGGTCGCGGAGAGGGTGGGCGTTTCCCGCGCCACAGCGCAAAGGTACCTGTCCTCGCTCGCGGACGATGGCGCCGTCGAAATCCAACTCCGCTACGGAAGCACGGGCCGCCCTGAACACCGCTACGGTGTCCCGGGCTAGCCCAAGTAAGTAGCAGGTGCCTTAGGCTGAGACGGTTCCGGACGTCCGTTCCCGGAGGAGCTTTTCGAGCAAGGTGACCGCCCGGGGCACCCCCCGGTTCAGGGTAATGAACGAGACCCGCCGTTTGCCGAGGTCCTGGACGGTGGGGCGCAACGTCACATCGAATCGTGTATCAACAGCGGTCTCGGTGCTCAGCGCAAGCCCCAGCCCCTGCGCCACGAGCCCATGGATCATGTTGAGGTCGTCCGTGCGCATGAGCTCCCGCGGCCGGTGGCCCACCAGGCTGCACGCTCTTTTCAAGACCCGGTCCGAGGCCTCATTGTCGTTCCTGCTGTGGATCCAGGCTTCGCCTTCCAGTTGCGCGAAGTCCAGCACCTCCTGGGCAGCCAATCCGCTGTTCCGCGACAGCATCACCCTGTAGGGCTCCAGCAGCAACGGCATCACAGCGAGATCCGCGGAGCCGAAGGCGGGATCGTCCGCAGCTTCGTAGATGAGCCCGGCGTGGACGTCCCCGGCAAGGAGCATCCGCACCACCTCCGTGGGCTCGGCCTCAATGACCTCAACACGTACCCGCAAGCGTTCCTGCAGTTCCGCGATAGCCGAGGGCAGCAGCCTGGATCCGATGGAGGCGAAGGTGCCCACGCGCAGGGTGACCAGGCCGGCCTCGCGCTGTTCTGCCACGAGCCGCTCGGCTTGGCCGACCTTTTCCAGGATCTGCGCAGCCTCATCCGCGAATGCCGTCCCAAGGGGCGTCAGGGTGGCGCCGCGCCGGTCGCGTTCCACAAGGCGCACATCGAGGTGGCGCTCCAGGGTATTGAGGTGGTGGGTGACCGTGGGAACCCCGTAGCGCATGGCTTCGGCGGCCTTGGTGAGGCTTCCATGCTCCCGGATGGCTAGCAGGACGCTGAGTTGCTGGAGATTGATCATCACATACTCACTATGTTGAACCGTAAGAAAACATGATATTCCCTAGATGATGTGAACTGACTAACGTTCTGGTCATGCCCTTGATTTCCCCTTCCGACGCCCAAGACGCCGCCGTCGCATCCGAATCCATTTCCGCGCTGCAGTCCACCACCCCGTACGCCGATGCACTGCGTTCCCTGGCCAGCCACGCCTGGCAGCGCCTGCACGTCCCAGCCCACCAAGGGCACGTCCACAACGCCCCCGGGGTCGCAGCCCTGGTGGGCCCGGAGGCCTTGGCACTGGACTTCCCGATGCTGTTCAGCGGCATCGATCAGCATGACTGGCGGCTCGTGTCCTCCGGACGGGAGACTCCCCTCGTGCAGGCCCAGGCCCTTGCCGCCGAAGCCTGGGGAGCGTCCAGGACCTGGTTCCTCACCAACGGCGCTTCCGGCGGAAACCACATCGCCACAACTGTAGTCCGTGCCCTCGGCAAGGAGTTCGTCGTGCAGCGCAGTGTCCACTCAAGCGTGATCGACGGCATCACCCATGTGGACCTGGAGCCGCATTTCGTGCAGGGGGCTGTTGACGCCGGACTCGGCTCCGCGCACGGAGTCACCGCTGAACAGGTTGAGGAAGCCCTGAGGGCCCATCCGGGCAGCGCAGCCGTGTACGTGGTCAGCCCCAGTTACTTCGGCGCGGTGGCAGACATCACCGGGATCAGCGCTGTGGCGCACCGGTATGAGGTTCCGTTGATCGTCGATGAGGCCTGGGGGTCGCACTTTGGCTTGCATCCTGCCCTGCCCGTCAATGCCGTCCGTGCCGGCGCAGACCTGGTCATTTCCAGTACCCACAAGGGCGCCGGCTCCCTGACCCAGTCCGCCATGCTGCACTTGGGGCACGGTCCCTATGCCCGTAAACTGGAATCCTTGGTAGACCGTGTGGTGCGCTCCTTCCAATCCACCAGCTGCAGCGCGCTGCTGCTGGCGTCGTTGGACGAAGCCCGTCGCCATCTGGTCATGGGCGGCCCGGAAATGATCGGCAAAGCCGTGGAATCCGCCGAAGCCATCCGCGCGGCGGTGCGCGCCAGCACCCGTTTCCGGGACGCCACCCCGGACATCCTGGCCAGCCCCGACGCCGTGGCCTACGACCCCTTGAAGATCGTGATCGATACCCGCGGTGCCGGGATCACCGGGACCGATGCGCAGTACCGGCTGATCCGGGACCACCGCATTTACTGCGAGCTTGCCACGCCCGCCGCGCTCCTGCTGCTGGTGGGCGCCACGGCACCGGCCGACGTTGGACGCATCCTGACGGCGCTGCACTCACTGCCCCAGGCGGAAAGCGAGCCGGAGCGGATGCGTGCGCTTCCTCCCGCTGGCGAACGCCGAATGGGCCTTCAGGCGGCCTTCTTCAGCGCAGTGGAGACCGTCCCCTGGCAGGAGGCCGAAGGCCGCATCTCCGTGGATTCACTAGCCGCCTACCCGCCGGGTATCCCGAACGTGCTACCTGGTGAAGTGCTGGGTTCGGGGTCGATCGCCTTCCTGCGTGGCACCGCGGCAGCCCCGTCCGGCTACGTCCGCGGGGCGCACGATCCAGCGCTGGATTACTTCCGGGTCGTCGCCCGCTAAAGCCCCGGCACTCCTTCGAAGCACACCACAGCTGAATCCCGCTCCTCACGGCGCGCACCTGCGTGCCGTGATCCGGCCTGCCCGGAAACAAGGAAATCCCCACCACAGGAGGACACTATGTCCGCATCAACCATCGCCCACGCCCCCCGCGACGAACTCGAACGTGGCCTGAAGAACCGGCACCTTCAGCTCATGGCCATCGGCGGCGCCATCGGCACCGGCTTGTTCATGGGCTCAGGGAAAATGATCAGCGTCACCGGGCCGGCGGTCATCTTCGTCTACCTCGTGATCGGCTTCATGATCTTCTTCGTCATGCGTGCCCTTGGCGAGCTGCTGCTTTCGAACCTGCATTACAAGACCTTCGGAGATATCGCCAAGGACCTGATCGGGCCGTGGGCCGGGTTCTTTGTCTCCTGGACGTACTGGTTCTCCTGGGTGGTGGCGTGCGTGGCGGACATTGTGGCCATCACCAGATACGTGGCCTATCTGGACCCCGGCATCCCCACATGGGTTCCTGCGCTCATCGCCTCCCTTGTGCTGATCGTGCTCAACTTCCAGCCCGTGAAGTTCTTCGGCGAGACTGAATTCTGGTTCGCCGTGGTGAAGATCGTGGCGATCGTCGGGCTCATCGCCACGGGGGTGGTGCTGCTGTTCACCGGCTTCCAGAATCCTGATACCGGCACCCACGCGTCCCTCTCCCACCTTTGGGAGCACGGCGGCATGTTTCCCTTCGGCCTCAGCGGTTTCATCCTGGGCTTCCAGATGGGAATCTTCTCCTTCATCGGCGTCGAGCTGGTGGGCACAGCCGCGGCGGAGACCGAGTCGCCCAGGAAGAACCTGCCGCGGGCGATCAATTCAATCGTGGCACGGATCCTGGTCTTCTACGTCGGTGCACTGACCATCATCATGACCATCACCCCGTGGGACCAGATCGAACCGGGCAAGAGCCCTTTTGTGACCACTCTCGCCTACGCTGGCCTGGGGATCGCCGCCCTCGCCATCAACCTTGTGGTGCTCACATCCGCGGCCTCCAGCGCCAATTCCGGACTCTACTCCGGCACGCGCATGCTTTACGGGCTGGCCAAGGACGGCCACGCCCCGAAGGGATTCGCATGGACCAACAGCCGGGGCGTGCCCGCCAAGGCGGTCTTCTTCACCAGCGTCTTCCTGTTCGCGGCCATCCCCCTGCTGTTCGCCGGGGACAACGTGGTGGCGGCCTTCACCTTCGTCTCCTCCGTCTGCGCAACCTTGGTGCTGTTTACCTGGGGCTCGATCGTTGTGAGCTTCATCCTCTACCGCCGGCGGTTCCCGGAACGCCACGCAGCCTCCGGCTTCCGGATGCCCCTGGCACGCGTGGCACCGTGGACGGTTCTGGTCTTTTTCGTCTTCATCGCAGCAACGCTGTTCGTCGGGGAGGACACCCGACTGCCGTTCCTGGCCACACCGCTGTGGTTCGTGCTGCTGGCCGTACTGTGGCAATTGAAAAAGCGCCGCCTCCAACGCGCCGGGCTGCCCCTGACTTCACCAGTGCCCGTGGTGCCTCACCCGCTCGACGACGAGCGATGAGCTGAGGCCCTGACATCGCCTCGTGATGTCAGGGCCTCAGTTGTACTTCGCAGTGCACTTGGGCGGACGGAACTTAGTCGGCGGACTTCTGCGCCACGAGCTCAATCTCCACGAGCATTTCGGGGTCGAGGAACGGCAGGACGTGCACCAGTGCCAGGGTCGGACGGATCTCGCCGAAGACCTCACCGTGCGCACGGCCGGCGTCTTCCCACTTGCTGATGTCCGTCAGGTACAACTTGGACTGGACCACGTCCTCGTAGGAGAAGCCAGCCTCCTCCAGAACGGCACCCAGCTTCTCCAGGATGTACTTGGTCTGCGAGTAGAAGTCGTCGCCAACAATCCCCGGTTGACCATCAACGACCCCGCTGGCTGCCGTAGCTGAAATGAAGAGGGTGTTGTCCACCTGGACTGCGCGGGAGTAACCAAGGGTCTGTTCCCAGACCGAACCCGTGCCGAATGTCTTGCGCATGCCGCGCCTTTCCTGTCGCTTCGCGCGGTCCGGTGACCGGCGTTTACGAAGGAAACTTTATGACTGTGGGAGGTCCAGCCGGTAAACGAACAGCTTTATGTCGGTGCCCGGGACAAACCAGTCACGGTGCGGCGCGCGGTCAAAGCCCGTACGTGCGTACAGGGCGTTGGCGCTTTCCCACGTGGCGCCCGTCGTCAGGGACACAGCCTTGATGCCGTCCATGGCCTTGGCTTGGTCGACGACGGCCTGCACCAACGCACGGCCCGCGCCGGAGCGCTGGACTGCCGGATCCACCACCAGGGTACGGAGTTCCAGCTCGTCGTCGAGGCCGATGTCCGAGAAGCCGCCACCTGCCGGTGCTGCCGTCACGGAGCCGATGACCTCGCCGTTGCGCTCTGCCACCAGGATCTCAGCGTGCTCCGCGCGGCCGGCCACGTCCTGGAGCTTCTGCAGGTATGGGTGGTCGGCGTCGCCGTAGTACCCCGCGGTGACGTAGGACTCCTGCGTAATGCGGGCAACGGCGTCGTAGTCTTCGGGCAGGGCGGGACGGACGGTAATCGGCGAAAGCACCTACCAATGGTAGTCGCGCCGCACGTGCGCACAGCGCCAAAAGCCCCTTTCCGTGATGGAACTATCAGTCGTGAACGGAACCCACGACGCCGGTTGAGGGCGTCTTGTTGATCAGATGGACAACCGACGGGGTGCTTTTGTGTTGCCTCCCATGGCGTCGGATGGAGTTCCGTTGCTCGCGGTGAACCCCGGTTTCGTGCTGTTGCGGGGACATGTCGAAACGCTGGCGCAGGGCGTGGCGGGCGTGCTTGAGTTGCCACACGGCCAATGACTGACGCCCGCACACCGTGCCGACTTTCGTAGACAGAGAACAGGAGGAACCGATGCCCACCACCGTTTTCCATGCATACGCAACGCAGGCTCACTCCTGCTGTCCATCCCGCCTTCAGAACTAGCGATCTGCACCGCTGCCCCGTCGATACCCTTGGCTCCGGGCTGCAGCGACCCTCCCGCACCTGAAAGGCTTTACATGTCCCCCGCGTCCCTCCGCGCCCAAAAACTCCCCACAACACCCCCGAACCGCCGCCACATTCTTGGCGCCCTCCTCGCAATTCCCGCCCTCGGGCTCCTGACAGCCTGCGGCGGAGCAGCAACCGCCGGCGGCGAGGCCACGCAGGCCGCACAAGTGACGGCCCCGCTGGCAACGACTGTCCCGGAAGGCACCACGCTTGTTGTGGGCGATCCCTCCGTGCAGGTCGCCCTCGAGCTCTCCGGCTTGGACAAGAAGCTCAGCTTCCCCGTGAAATTTGCCAACATCTCCGGCGGCCCCGCCACCACCGAAGCGTTCCGGGCCAACGCCCTGGATGTGGGCTCCGTGGCCGATATCCCTCCCATCCACGCCACGTGGACCGGGCTGGATGTCCGCATCGTCGCCAGCGTCTACCGCCAGGACGCCGTGAACCACCCGTTGTACGAGCTGGGTGTGGCACCCGACGCGGGCATCACGGACCTCCAAGGGCTCCGCGGCAAGAAGATCGCGTACAGCCCAGGGCAGGCACAGGGCGCCCTGGTGCTGCGAATCCTCGAGAAGGCCGGCCTGCAGCAAAGCGACGTGAAGCTCGTGGAACTCCCCAGCACCGGCGACACCTACTCCACTGCCCTGTCCAGCAAGCAGGTTGATGCCGCTCCGCTGGGAGGCGTTCAGATCAAGCGTTACCTGGCCAAGTACGGCGCCGACGGCGGAACCACGCTGCGGCACGGCCTCCGGGACGATCCCGGCCACCTCTACGCTCCGGCCAAGGTGCTGGATGATCCCGCCAAGGCTGCGGCGCTTGCCGAATACGTCGAAATCTGGGGCCAGGCCCAACGGTGGATCCAAGACCACCCCAAGGAATGGCTCCAGGGCTACTACGTCAACAACCAAGGGCTTTCCGTCGAGGATGGCCAGTACCTGATCGATGCCGCCGGCGAGCGCGACCTTCCCACGTCATGGACCGACGCGATTGCCCGGCACCAGCAGACCATCGACCTGCTTGCCCGCGAACAGAAGAAGCCTCAGTTGGACGCCGCCAAACTCTACGACCAGCGCTTCGAGGCCATCGGCGGCACGGCGTACGCTGCCGCAGCGAAGGTGGCGTAGCCATGACCACCACTGCTGCCCTCCGAGCGACGACGGTCACCGCTCCCCCGTTTAAAGGCGACGCCGGCACTCACCCGGGTGCCGCCGTCGAACCCCACCTCGACCCGAACCTCACCGGCCGCCCCGACATCCGGCCCACGAGCCGTCGCCTGGGACCTGGGAAGCGCCGGCGATTTGCAGGCCTGGTGGGTCCCGCCGCGCTGATCCTGTTGTGGGTGGTCGCCTCGGCGACCGGTTTGTTGGACCCACGCATCCTGTCCGAGCCGTGGACCGTGGTTTCAACGGCCGGCGAACTGATCGCAGATGGCCGGCTCCAGGAGAACCTGGCCATCTCGGCCCAGCGCGCTGGTTTGGGGCTGTTCTTCGGCATCGTAGTGGGAGCCGTCCTGGCCGTCCTGTCGGGCCTGAGCCGGGTGGGTGAATCCCTGATCGACGGCCCGGTGCAGATCAAGCGCGCCATTCCCGGACTGGCCCTGATTCCCCTGCTGATCCTGTGGTTCGGCATCGACGAAACCATGAAGGTCCTCACCATCACTCTGGGTGTGTTTGTCCCGATCTACCTCCAAACCCATGCCGGGTTGCGCGGCATCGACCTCCGCTACGTCGAACTGGCACAAACCGTGGGCCTGAGCCGGGCCGGGTTCATCCGGCGCGTTGTCCTGCCGGGAGCTTTACCAGGGTTCTTCCTGGGACTTCGATTCGCCGTCACCGGTGCCTGGGTCTCCCTCGTGGTGGTCGAACAGATCAACTCCACCAGCGGCATCGGCTACATGATGGAGCTCGCCCGCACCTATGGCCAAACCAACATCATCGTCCTGGGCCTGGCCGTCTACGGCGTCCTGGGTCTGCTCTCCGATGCAGCCGTCCGGCTCCTGGAACGAAAGGCATTGTCATGGCAACGCACACTGGCGGGCTAACTACGGCGCGCCCCTCCTACGAGGTCTCCGTCCGGAACCTGATTCGCAGCTTCGGACCCAAAGGTGTCCTCAACGGCGTCGACCTCGATATTGCCCCGGGCGAGTTCGTCGCCCTCCTGGGTCCGAGCGGCTGCGGCAAAAGCACCCTGCTCCGCGCCCTCGCCGGACTGGACCGCGACGTCCGCGGCAGCGGTGTGGTGAAAGTCCCGGAGCAGGTGTCCGTGGTGTTCCAGGATTCGCGCCTGCTGCCGTGGGACACCGTGCTGGGCAACGTCACGCTGGGACTCAAAGATCACGACGCCGATGCCCGCGGTCGCCGCGCACTCACCGAGGTGGGACTCGCCGGCCGCGAAAAGGCGTGGCCTCACGAACTGTCCGGCGGTGAGCAGCAACGCGTCGCCCTGGCGAGGTCGCTGGTACGGGAGCCCCGGCTGCTCCTGGCCGACGAACCCTTCGGCGCCCTCGATGCCCTGACCCGCCTGAAAATGCACACCCTCCTGAAGGAGCTCGTGGCCGCCCATCGCCCGGCGGTACTCCTCGTCACCCACGACGTCGACGAGGCCATCACACTGGCCGATCGCGTCATCGTCCTCCAAGGCGGCCGTGTCGCCTTGGAGCGCACCGCCGGAACCGCCGTCGACCATTCATCGCTGAGGGGCGAACTGCTCGAAGCCCTCGGCGTCCACGCTGCCGCCTGAAACCCCCCTTATCCGAATCAAGGAGAAACCCATGTCTGAACCCCAGCGCCACCTCCACCTCAACGCCTTCCTCATGAGCACCGGCCACCACGAAGCCTCATGGCGGCTTCCGGAAAGCGATCCCCTGTCCTCCACCAAGGTGGAGCACTACCAGCACCTGGCCCGCACGGCCGAACGCGGGAAGCTGGACTCCATCTTCTTCGCGGACTCCCCTGTCCTGTTCGGCGAAGTGGGCCGCCGCCCCGCCGGCAAGCTGGAACCCACAGTGCTGCTGACTGCCATCGCCGCAGCCACGCAGAAAATCGGGCTGATCGCCACAGCCTCCACCACCTACAACGACCCCTTCAACCTGGCCCGCCGCTTCGCGTCGGTGGACTGGGTCAGCGGCGGCCGCGCAGGCTGGAACGTCGTTACGACGGCGGGACCGGACGCCGCGCGCAACTTCGGCGTAGATGACCAACCGGCCCATGCTGTCCGCTACGAGCGGGCCGCAGAGTTCATCGAGGTGGCCCAGAAACTCTGGGACAGCTGGGAAGACGACGCCGTGCTGGCCGACAAAGCCGAGGGTGTCTGGGGCGATGACAGCAAGATCCGCGCCATCGAGCACGAGGGCAAGCACTTCCGCGTCCGCGGACCGCTCAATGTCCCGCGTTCACCGCAGGGCCACCCACTGATCGTGCAGGCGGGGTCCTCGGAAGACGGCAAGAAACTGGCCGCGCAGTACGCAGAAGCCGTGTTCACCGCACACCAAACATTGGCCGACGCCCAGGCCTTCTACACAGACCTTAAGGCGCGCACCGCTGCAGTGGGCCGTGACCCCGAAGGCATCAAGATCCTGCCGGGCATCGTCCCGGTGATCGGCTCCACGGAAACCGAAGCGCTCAAGCTTGAGCGCGAACTCGACGAATTGATCAAGCCTGAATACGCCCGGGAACAGCTGGCCAAGACGCTGCGCTTGAAGCCCGAAGACCTCCCGCTGGACCGCCAACTGCCCGCCGACCTGCCCTCGGAGGATGAGATCGAAGGAGCCAAGAGCCGTTACACCCTGATTGTGGAACTGGCGCGACGTGAGCAGCTCACCGTCCGGCAGCTGATCGGCCGCCTGGGTGGCGGGCGTGGCCACCGCACGTTCTCCGGCACGCCCGAGCAAGTTGCCGACGCCATCCAGGACTGGTTCTTTGCCGGCGCAGCTGACGGATTCAACATCATGCCGCCGGTCCTCCCCTCGGGACTGGAAATCTTCGTGGACCAGGTGGTGCCGATCCTCCAGCAGCGCGGCCTGTTCCGCACGGAATACACCGAGTCCACCCTCCGCGGACACTACGGACTCGCCCGTCCCGAGAACCGCTTCGCCGGATCCGCCGCGCAGCAGCTCACGTCCATCGGGTCGGCCTTCTGATGACCGAATACCGGAACCTTGGGCGGACCGGGGTCAAGGTCAGCCAGCTGACATTGGGAACCATGATGTTCGGAGCGATCGGCAACCCGGACCACGACGACAGCATCCGCATCATCCACCGGGCGCTGGACGCCGGCATCAACCTGGTGGACACGGCCGATGTGTATTCGCAGGGTGAGTCCGAGGAAATTGTGGGCAAGGCCCTGCAGGGACGGCGGGACCAGGTCATCCTGGCCACCAAAGTCCATGGACGCCTTGGCGAGGACGTGAACCAGGCCGGCAATTCCCGCCGCTGGATCATCCGCGAAGTCGAGGACAGCCTGCGCCGCCTCCAAACGGACTGGATTGACCTCTACCAAGTACACAGGCCCGAACCTGATACGGACATCGACGAGACACTCGGTGCCCTCAGCGACCTCGTCACCCAAGGCAAGATCCGCTATATCGGCACGTCAACGTTCTTGCCGGGCCAGATCGTCGAAGCCCAGTACGTGGCGCGGGAACGCCACCGCGAGCGGCCGGTCACAGAGCAGCCGCCATACTCGATCCTGGCCCGCGGAGCGGAGCGTGAAGTGCTCCCGTTGGCGCAGCAGCACGGGCTTGGGGTCCTCCCATGGAGCCCGCTCGCCGGAGGCTGGTTATCCGGCAGGATCCAGCCCAACGGCGGTCATCTTCCGTCGAGCCGCGCGGGACGCCAGCCGGCCCGGCACGATCCGAACCTGCCTGAGAACGCCCTCAAAACGAAGGCCGTCCTCGAGTTGACCGACCTGGCCGAGCAAGCTGGGCTGTCACTGATCCACCTCGCCCTGGCCTTCGTGCTGGAACACCCGGCAGTGACCTCGGCGATCATCGGGCCGCGTACCCTGGCACACTTGGAGGCAGCCATCGGGGCGGACAAGCTCAACCTGTCCCCCGATGTCCTGGACAGGATCGATGAGATCGTACCGCCGGGGACCACCCTGAACACGGCTGACGCTGGGTACGAGCCGGTGTGGCTGACTGACCCGGCCCGGCGTCGCCGTTCCTCTCGGTAGCGTCCCAGCGGGGCGTGTTTCAGCGCTTGGGCCAGCTCCACAGCGGACCTTCCAGTGAGCCGAGGCCCCTGATCCGGGTCTCGCCCACCTCCTTGTAAAGCTCATGCTCATGCGCGGCTCCGCTCTCCCGGAGTGCTTTGAGCAAGGCCTCCGAGTGGGTCACCACGATCATCTGGCTGTTGGCACTGGCCTGGACAATCAGTCCGGCCAGTGCCGGCATCAGGTCAACGTGGAGGCTGGTCTCCGGCTCGTTGAGGACCATGAGCTCCGGGGGCCGCGGCGTCAGCAACGCTGCGGTCAGCAGGAGGAAGCGCAGCGTCCCATCCGAGAGCTCGGCAGCCTTCATGGGCCGCAGCATGCCAGGCTGCCGCAACTCGACACTGAAGCGGCCGTCGTTGACCGCGATCTCCAGCCGGCTCCCGGGAAAAGCATGATCGACGGCGGCATCCAACTGCCGTTCGAAGCCCACTTCCCGCAGCGTCT
The DNA here is from genome assembly GCF_021109375.1 of Arthrobacter sp. AK01. Classification (NCBI taxonomy): domain Bacteria; kingdom Bacillati; phylum Actinomycetota; class Actinomycetes; order Micrococcales; family Micrococcaceae; genus Arthrobacter; species Arthrobacter sp. AK01. The sequence continues at coordinate 65,702 of NZ_JAJOHP010000011.1, read as the reverse complement.
GCAGAGCGGCCGCGAGGTCCTTGCCGCTGTGGTGCAGTACGGGTGTGCGTGTTCCGAGCTGCGCTTGCCGCGCGGGAGCCTCCGTATCTGTTCGGAAGTGGTCGTAGAAACGCCATGAACGTACCGAGTCCCGGACCCGCAGCACTTCAGGCGCCCTGTCCTGGTCCGAGACTTCCGTCAGCATGCTCTGGAAGGTGTCCAGCCGCCGGGACAACTCCGTCCACTCGCCATCCGGACCCCGCAACTTAGCGAGGCCCCCTTTGCGGTCCACCAACAGGGAACCCGGCCTTGCCACGGGACCGGAGAATATCTGTTCCCGCTTAATTTCAGGATCCAGGCTGAACGCCGAGGGGCGGGGCCGGCCGGTTTCCTGATCAAAGCCGGCACCGCTGGAGGAAGGCATGCCAAGATCAACCAAGTACCCGAAGTCGTCGCCGGAATACCCTAGTTTCAGGTTGACGGACTCCCGCCGGACCGTTCCCTGGACAGGGACGTCACCACGGCGCATGGCCTCGCTGATGGACTCGGGTCCAGCCCAAAGCGTGGAAGCCAGACCACCGTCCCGGGCCAATGAGCCCACCACATTGCCGGAATCGCCTCCGGCACACTCCGCCAGCAGCCTCAAGGCCCGGTAGAGCGAGGACTTGCCGCTCCCGTTCGCCCCGGTCACGACGTCCAAGCCATGCAATTCCATGGTGAGGTCCCGGACGGACCGGTAATTGGCGATGGCGAGCGTTGTGATCACGGTTTGATGATTACAGCGGGAATTTGCCGGACAGTTCCAAGGTGCCGGCACACATCCACGATGCAAGGCGGTCCTCGGCGGTGGGTCCGCCGTCGAGGGGGCTCTCAAGGCGCGGCCGGCGTACCCAGCAACCAGCCTCTTCAGCGATCAGTGCACCGGCGGAGAAGTCGTGCTCGTTGAGTCCGCGTTCGCCGTAGGCATCGAAGGTTCCATCTGCCACCAGGCAGAGATCCAGCGCAGCGGACCCCAGGCGCCGAACATCGGCAAAGCCTTCCATGAGCTCGGCCAAGCCGGCAGATTGGCTCGCCCGGGTCGCGGGGTCATAACTGAAGCCCGTGGCCAGGATGAGTCCTTTGCGACCCGGGACCGGTCCGGCCAGCCGTGCGGTCTCTCCGGCCGCTTCCAACCAGGCTCCTTGACCGCGGGCCGCCGAATAGACGCGCCCCAGCGCAGGCGCGTGAACGACGCCGGCCAACCAGACGCCGTCGGAATCCGCTACCGCAACAGAGGTGGCGTAGTAGACGATGTTGCGGATGAAATTGGTGGTCCCGTCAAGGGGATCGATGGACCAGCGGTAACCCGAAGGCTGTTCGGGCCTCGTGGTGCCGTGCTCCTCCCCCGTAATGGTGTCGTGGGGACGCTCTGCAAGGATGGCGTCGCGGACCGCATTCTCCGCCGCGACATCAAAGGCCGTGACCCAGTCTCCGGCCTCGCCCTTATTGCTGGTTTCCAGGCCATCGCCGCCGGTGCCGCCGACGGACCTCTGCGCGAGCACTGCAGCCCCCGCCGCGGCCGCACGTTGAGCTACGGCCAACAGCTCCGTCACGTCCGTCATTCGGAGACCGCCTCGGCAGCGTCCGCTTCGGGTGCTGCTTCAGTGTCCGCCTCAGCCTTTGCGGGCCCATTGGCAAGGAGTTCACGGAACCCGTCCTCGTCCAGCACGGGAACTCCGAGCTGCTCCGCCTTGTCCAGCTTGGTTCCTGCGCTTTCGCCGGCCACCAGGTAGCTGGTCTTCTTGGAAACAGAGCCTGACGCCTTCCCGCCACGGATGATGATGGCTTCCTTGGCTTCGTCGCGGCTGTAGGTGGGCAAAGTACCGGTGACAACGATGGTGAGGCCTTCCAGTGTCCGGGGCATGGAGGTGTCCCGCTCGTCCTCCATCCGCACACCGGCGGCAGCCCAGCTGTCCACGATCTCGTTGTGCCAGTCCACGGCGAACCACTCTTTCAGGGCGACCGCAATGGTAGGGCCAACTCCATCTACGTGGGCCATCTGGTCTTCCGTGGCGTTGCGGATGGCATCCATGCTCCCGAAAGCCGTGGCCAATGCCCGCGAAGCAGTTGGGCCCACATGCCGGATGGAGAGCGCTACCAGGACACGCCAAAGCGGCTGCTTCTTGGCTTTCTCCAACTCCCCGAACAGCTTCTCAGTGGTTGCCGTTGGCTTGGACGGGGACTTGGCCGTGCCCTTGGTGTAGAAGTACGGAACAAGTTCGTACTCGCCCGTACCCACACCCTTGGAACGCTTCTCCCTGCGGATCAGCACGTCAGCGAGGTCCTCGCGCGTCAGGCTGAAGAGTCCCGCCTCGCTGGTCAGCGGTGGCGTCACAGGCTCGGCGGGCTGAGTGAGTGCGATGGCTGCTTCCCACCCCAAAGCTTCAATATCGAAAGCACCACGGCCCGCGAGGTGGAACACACGCTCACGCAGTTGAGACGGGCACGACTTCGCGTTGGGGCAGCGGATGTCCACATCGCCTTCCTTGGCCGGCGCCAGCGGGGTGCCGCAGGAGGGGCATTCGGTGGGCATCACAAATTCCCGGACCGGTGGGACCTGCTTGTCGCGCAAGGCCAGCACGGGGCCCACGATTTCGGGGATGACATCGCCGGCCTTACGAAGGATCACGACGTCCCCGATCATGACGCCCTTGGCCTTGACCACGTCCTGGTTGTGCAGCGTAGCCATGCCCACCGTGGAGCCTGCCACTTTCACGGGTTCCATCAAACCGAAAGGAGTCACACGGCCGGTGCGGCCAACGTTGACGGCGATGTCCAGAAGTTTGGTGTGGACTTCTTCCGGCGGGTACTTGTACGCAGCAGCCCATCTGGGGACCCGGGAGGTGTAGCCGAGGGCCCGCTGGGTGGCGAAGTCGTCGATCTTGACCACGATGCCGTCGATCTCATGCGCGAGGTCGTGCCGGTGCTCGCCGTAGTGCCCGATGAACTCAAGGACCTTTTCAAAGGAGTCCAGGACCTTAAGGTACGGGCTGGTCGGCAGGCCCCATGCTTCCAGGAGCTTGTAGGTTTCGGACTGGCTCTTGGCCTCGAGTCCTTCGCGGGCGCCGATGCCGTGGACGTACATGCTCAACGGCCGTTTGGCAGTTTCTGCCGGGTCCTTCTGGCGCAAGGAACCGGCGGCTGCATTGCGGGGGTTGGCGAGGGGGGCTTTGCCTGCGGCCACGAGGGTCTCGTTGAACGCAACGAATGCCTTGGAGGGGATGAACACCTCACCCCGGATCTCCACCTCCGACGGGTATCCGGACCCGCTGAGTTCCCTGGGGATCTCTTTGATGGTCAGGACGTTGTGGGTGATGTCTTCGCCAGTGGTGCCATCGCCGCGGGTGGCCGCGCGGACCAGTTTGCCGTCCCGGTAAAGCAGGTTCACGGCAAGGCCGTCGATCTTCAACTCCGTCAGCCAAGCGATGGGCGGGACGGAATCTCCGAGCTTCGCCACAGATGCTTCTGCCTTCCGGACCCAGGCTTCGAGCTCGTCCAATGAAAAGACGTCATCCAGGCTGTACATCCGCTGCAAGTGCTCCACGGCAGCGAACGCCGAGGAGACTTCGCCGCCTACTTCCTGCGTGGGAGAGTCATTCGAGACAAGTTCCGGGTGAAGGGCTTCCAGCTCCTCCAGACGCCGGTACAGTTCATCAAATTCGGCATCGGATACCGTGGGTGAGTCTTCCTGGTAATAGGCATACCGGTACTTGCGGACGAGGTCGGCCAGTTGCTCGTACTCATCGCGCAACGACTCCGAAGGCGGAGTGCCCTCTGCTTCCACGACGGCGGCAGCCGCCTCTTCACCTGTGGTTTCTACCGGATTCGCAGTTTCTGGTGTGCTCACACGTCTATCTTGCCGCAAGCCAACGACATTATTGCGGTGCCGCTAGTGCGACGAGAGCCGGTTCTTGCTCCACAGCGCGAACGCCAGGCCTCCCAGGCCCACAATCAGCACGCCGCCCAGAATGCCGAACAGGCCCAGCATGTTGGGCCCCTCGATGGAATTGCCGGCCAACACGGCGGCCTGTGTTTCCTTGCCCTTGTCCACCGGGGTGTTCCAGTTGGAGGACTTCGACGGACTTGGGCTGGCGGAGGTGGCACTGGCGCTCGGAGCAGCCGACGGCGTCGCTGACGCCACGGTGGCCTCGGGGGTCTGGGCTGCTTCGGACGGGCTCGACGCCGGACTGGCCGGTTGGGGTGCCACCTTCACCGGGGCCTGGGTCACCGCTGGGCGTGGCGCCTCCACCGTTGGCGCCGGTGCAGGCGCATTCTGAGTTTCCCGCACCCGGGTTGGTTCCGGCTTCGGCGTCGGCTTCTTGTCCGCTTCCGGGGCCAGCGCAGGCTGCGTCGGCGACGGGTCGTCGGCCCCTTCGCTGGGAGCGCAGGAAAACTTCCCGTCGCAGGGAGCAGCGTGCGCGGCGGCAGCGGGTGCCAGGAGCAAGCCGGCAGCCAACAGAACGGCAGGGACAACGGAGTGTCGCATGAAAGTAACCTCAGTTGGGGCGTTGGGGCGTCCCGGTTTGGGGGTGTTTCGTGAAATCCTCCTACATCCCCCTGCGCTGCGGCAAATCCTAGCTCCGGTTTTCCGGCGGCATGGCGATTTGCAGCTTACGTACCTTTCCACGTCCCACGATGTATCCGCGACCCGGAATAAAGTCGGTGCTGATGCGGCCCAGGGAGGTGTTGAGGAGGCTGTCGCCCTCCACGTCCCCGGGGTTGAGCAGCAGTCCACGGCGTCCGGATTTGAACGGCTGGGCCAGGGACCAGGCTTGGGACCACGTGGACGTTTCGGACTCGCCCACCACCCACTGGTCGGCCTTGATGGCCGCCGTGACCAGGCGCCCGACACCGGATTCCGCCAACGTGTCCGTGAACTCCGTCAGGCCCTCAATGAAGATGGCCATGCTGCCGGGGTTGTCCGAGGCCTTGTCGATCAGGTCGTCCACGACGTCCGAGACCTCGTCCGGCCCCACGAGCGAGCGGCTCCAGATGTTCAATGAAGCAACAGCGGAGCGGCGTGAGCCGATGTAGATGAGGTCCGTCCGTGGGTTGGAGCGCCGCAAGGCGTAAGCCAGGGTAACCAACGCGACCGTGCGTCCGGCACCCGGAGGGCCGGCCAGGAGGAGCGACCCCTTGGCGGCGATGGCCGCCGAACCCAGCGTCTCGTCGTCGACACCAATGACGGGGTTGTCCGGAGCGCCGGCGGGCAGGATATCCAGGTCCACCAGTTCCGGAAGGCGCTGGATCTGCGGTGCCTGCTCGAGTCCCTGCCTGAGCATCGCCTGGCTGAGCTTGGCCACTTCGCGTGCCTGCAGGGCCAGGTTCGAGTTGCCGCCCAGCACGGCCAACTGGACTTCGAGACCATCCAGCAAGCCACGCCCGGGAGGCGAAGCGGCGTTGAGGACATCCTTGGGGACGTCGAGGGTCATGTAGTCGTCTTCGGAGCTGAGGCGCAGGACCAACCGCTTCTGGATGGAAGCAAGGAGCGACGCCGGAACGGAGTTGGTGCGGTCACCGCTCACTACCAGGTGGATACCCAGGGGACGGCCGTCAGTGGCCAAGGTCAGGAAGATGTCCCACAGCGCGGACAGCTTGCTGTACTCGTACCCTTCGCGGAAGGAGGACATGCCGTCCACCAGGATGAAGATGCGCTTCTCGTCCGGCCGGTTGGCCAGCTGACGGTATTCGACAATCGTGGAGGCCCGTACCTCCGCGAACCGGGCTGCCCGGTCGTCGGCTACTTCCTTGAGCCAGCGCAGCAGGCGGCCCACGCGTTCGACGTCGTCGCCGTTGATGATTTCGCCAACGTGCGGAAGGCCGTCCAGCATCTTCAGGCCTGATGACCCGCAGTCGATGCCATACACGTGCACGGGACCACCGCGGGGCGTGACCGCCGCGGCGATGGCGATGCTGCGCAACGCCGCCGACTTTCCGGATCCACCCGTTCCGTAAACGGCCATGTTGCCGTCCTTGTCCGGTTCATAGAACACGGTGGGCTGGTCCTGGTGCGCGGGATCGTCGGCGACACCGAGCAGGAGCCGCTCGTCCGTCCGCGGGTTGGGGAGCTTGGAGAAGTCGTAGGTGGTCGCGAGCTCGTTGAGCCACGGCTTCCGGGGAGGCTCGATGGACAGGACGTCGGCTGCGCGGATGATGTTTCCGGTCATCCGGGCAATGTCGTTCGGTCCCGCCGGCTCTTCCTCAACTTGGGCCACCAGCGGCGGTTCCCAGGTAGGACCGGAGCCGAAAGCCATCTCCACGATGTCGATCCGGGGACGCTGCGGCTTGTCCGTGGTCCAGCCGCCGGCGTAACCGGTTTGGAAGCCCTGGATGCGCCCTGGTCCAGTCTTCGCGGCGCCGCGGCCCGGGATGGAGGGGTCAAAGTAGGCCGCGGTGGGCACGCCCAGGATGTCGGTTGCGTCCACTTCATCGGCCATCCGGAGCGCGACGCGGAGGTTGGTGTTGGCACGCAGGTTGTCCTTGATGACACCGGCAGGGCGCTGGGTGGCCAGGATCAGGTGCAGGCCCAATGAACGTCCACGGGCAGCGACGTCCACCACGCCGTCGACGAACTCGGGAACCTCGGTAGCCAAGGCCGCAAATTCGTCCACGATGATGATCAGGTAGGGCGGCGCCTCAGGATCGGCTTCACGTTGGAGCGCCAGCAGGTCCTTGGCCTTTTTACGGTTCAGGAGCCGTTCACGGTAGTGCAGTTCCGCGCGCAGGGAGGTCAGGGCCCGGCGGACCAGGTGCGGGGACAAGTCCGTCACCAAGCCCACGGTGTGCGGCAGGTGCAGGCAGTCAGCGAAGGCCGCGCCGCCCTTGTAGTCCACGAACAGGAAGCTGACCCGGTCCGGGCTGTACGCCGCGGCCATGCCCATCACCCAGGACTGGAGGAACTCGGATTTGCCGGCACCGGTGGTTCCGCCCACCAGCGCGTGCGGTCCCTCGTTCTTGAGATCCAGGTAGAACGGCTCCACGCCCTTGGAACCCACCAGGGCACGGAGGCTGCCGTTGTCCTTGCGGTTGGGTACCGCTGTTGCGTGGACGGAGTTGTTCTCCTGCCAGCGCTCCGCCACAGCCTGCGGATTGTCCATGAGCTCCTTGCCGATCAAGGTGGCATAGGAGACGGCCCGCGGGAGGTCGGAGTCGTCGTCGAGCGGGTTTCCGACGTCCACCAGCGGCGACATCATGCGGGCCAGTTGCGTGGCCAGTTCCGCATCGAGGCTTTCGCAGCTCACCGGGTAGGTGTGGCGGCCCAGACGGACCTGGCCTGTGGTGGTGCCGTGGTCGCCGTCGACGGAGAGGAAATCACGGCACGCCGCCGGGAGGGACTGCACGTTGGCGGCAACCCACATAACGTGAACGCCGTAATCGGGTCCGCGTTCCACCAAGCGCGTGAGGCGTCCGCGGTCCACGGGAGCATCGTCCTCGACGATCACCAAGACAGCCGGAACCACGGGGCCGGGGATTTCTTCGTGCTCGTCCTTGAGTCCGGGCCGCGGCTGCGGGCCTGGCTCCTTCGCCATGGATTCGCGCTCTTCCACCAGGTTTTCGAGGCGGGACAGCAACGCGGCACCGGCTCCGGGACCTGCGGCGAGGTGGTCGCCGGACAGCGGACTGTGGCCTGAACCGACGTGCGGGAGCCACTGCAGCCAGTCCCAGCGTTCACGGGAACGGGCAGAGGTCAGAGATGTCAGGACAACCTCGGCCGGCGAGTGGAGGCCTACCAACTGGAGCACCATGCCCCGGGCAACGTCGTCCACCACGCTGCGGTCCCCTGCCACGCCGAACGAACCCGAGGTCCGCAACTGCGAGACGATCGGTACGCCGCCGATGACGCGGACCTCCCGCAGGCAGTCCTGGATTTCCCTCATGTATTGGGGTTCGGTCTCGTTGGCGCCAGGCTCGTCAAAAGGAATCCGCGACGGCGCGGAGCCCAGCCCGAACCGGACACCCAGGAAGTGCTGGTGCTCAGGCCGGTTGGTCCACAGGAGCGGACCAAGCTTGTAGATCGCGTCGACGGTGTCGCTCACGGAAGGTGCTTCCTGCAGCCTGACGGCCCGCTCAATATTCTGCTGCCGGTCGATGTCCTCGCGGAACGCCAGCATGGACGCTTTGAACTGCTTGTGGCCTTCCTTTGCCTGGCGCTTGCTCTGCATCTTGTGGTCCACATAATGGCCCACGATGAACAGCGGCATCATGGCCATAAAGAGGACCGAGAGCAGGTTTTGGGTCACGGCGAAGAGCACGCCGCCCATCAGGAGCGGCGCCACCAGCATGATGTACGGGAACGGCTGGTGCTCAGGTCGCTTGGGACCGGCCGGCGGCACGCGTTTGGGAGACTCGAACCTCGGCAGGACACGCGGTGACCGGTTGAAGTCCACCAATGGCGACGACGGGCCGCCGCTGTGGTTCCGCGACAAGGCAACCACTCCCACGGTGGTGTCGCCCAGTGTCACGGTGTCCGAGGATTGCAGGGTTGCCCTCGTGACGGGCAACCCGTCCATGAGGAGGCCGTTGGCGGAGTTCGTATCCACGATCTCCACGGTCTCGCCCACAGTGACGCGCGCATGGCGCTTGGAGGTCAGTGGGTCGGAGAGACGGATGTCGGCGTCGCGGTCCCGGCCGATGTAGCTGGTGCCGAAAGGCAGCGAAAATTCGCGTCCGACGTCGGGCCCTGACATCACGCGCAACGTCGCCGCTGCCGGTCCCCTGTTGGTGCCGGCCGCGTGTCCGTTCGATGCGAACTGCTCGCTCACCTGCGCGAGCGAAACCTTGGAACCGGGCCGCAGCCCGGACTCGAGCAGGTTGTCGGTGGGCCTCAGGACGTGGCCGGACAGGCCTCCGCCAACAAACGCTTCGTCCACGCTGATGGACAGGTTCGACGGCGGCTCGGTCCCCTTGCGTACGGGGTCCGCAGCCCAAAGCTCCGTGGCAATATCAGCAACCGTGGCACGACCATCCACCGTTACGGCGAGGTCCTTTGCTTCCGCAGGGTCGCGCCGCAAGGTCAGGCGAAACTTCATCCTTCGTCGACTCCAGTCATTTTTTCAAGGAGGTGCAGGTCGGCCGGTGTCACCAGGTGCGATGTCACGGCATGCTCCACCAAGCGTGCGCGGCGATTCGTGGCGAGCTTCCCTGCACCACCTCGCAGCCCAACGACGCCGACGCGGTCCAGTTTGTCGCACACGTTGTCCAGCTTGCGGTTGAAACGGGTCAACGCCCAGCCGAGCCGCTTCGCAGCCTCCGCAGAGGAAGGTATGGCGCTGAAGCCCGTGCCTTCGCGTCGCAGCATCGGTTCAGCCAAGGCAACGATGAGGGCCTTCTGCGAGTCGGTGAACACCACGGGGCCGATGGTGGTGTCCCCCGCTTGGTCCTCGTCACGGGCCTCGTGCCTGAAGGAGGGCGTCTTCAAATGGACAGCGAACTCGTAGGTGGTGGGGCCGGCGGTGAAAATGACGTTGGTATGGCTGAACACCAGCGGGATCCGCGCACCGGGCGCAAGCCAGGCCTGCATCCCGCCGGAACCGTCCGCAATGGTGGCAGAGAGCATGCTGCCCACGTTGCTGAGCCACCACATACCGTCGTAGCGGGCAATCTGCAGGAAGCGTCGGTGCAGGTAGGGGTTGTCGTCCACCTCCAGGTCACCTTCACGGCCGATGTCGAAGATGTCCTCGTCGGATGGTTCGTACCATTCCCCACAGAAATCTATTGTTAGATCCCCCATGATCTGTGCCTCCTCAGTCGGCAGTAAACAAGTTTCATGTGCCGGCTACCCGTCCAGGCAGGCGATCGAGGCCGGGCCCTCAGGCGATGCGCTGCCGTCAGCCCGGACAATGATCACCTGGACGCAAATGGGCGGCTCACCGAATCCGGAGACAAAAGCCTTCTCGGTCCGCGTCGTTTCGTAGGCGCCGTCAGCTTTGGCCGACTTGGTGCGCCATTTGTAGGTATCGCCCTCTTTTGGCTGCGGATTCTTCCAGGAGAAGACGATGATGTTCGGATCCGTCGTGTCGCGCGCCGCGGCCAGGGCTTCGACATCAGGGACGCTGCCGCTGTCCAAAGCATCGGCCGGGGGCTTGCTCGCCGTTTCAGTCGGGGCCACTTTCGGCTGGGCCGAGGAACCGAGAACCATGCCAACCACGACGGCGACCACCAGGACCGCAGCGCCCGTCGCGGCGAGCCACAGGTTGCGTTTGCTGTGGTCCGCTGGTGAGGCGTCGTCTTCCGTCGTCGACGCCCCTGCGGACGCCGCGGAGCGGCTGACGGTTGCGTCGACGTCCGGCTGGTCCGGCGGTGTTTGCCAGCCGCGCAGGACAGTGGACTCTGCCACCGCGGGTTCCTCCACGGGGCTGTGGTCCCGGACGGGCGCGTGGAATTGCGGCGGGGTTTGCTGGGCGTGGGCCGGGGTTGCCGGGACCGTTTGCGGCGCGTCGGCAGGATGGGCGGGAGACCGGGTAGCGCCGGGAACAGTGGAGGGGAAGGTCCGCGCCGGGAAGGTTGGCGCAGAACCCGTGGTGGCAGTTCCTGATGCGTCCGGATCGATGGACGCGATGCTCCGGACCCGGGTTTCCTCGAAATTGTCATCCGGATGCTCATCGACGTGGCCCGGTTCTTCAAGCACTTCGAAGGGCGTTACTGACAGGTTCAGCTCTGTCTGGATGCGCTGCAACGCCAGGGCAAAGGCGTGCGCCGACGAATAACGGGACTCCGGAGCCTTCGCCATGGCCGTGGCCAGGACGAGTTCCAGCGACTCGGGCACGTCAGCACGGCCCAGCCTGGGCAGGGATGAGTTGGTGATGCGCGAAATCAGTTCGCGCTGTGAGTTGTCCTGTCCTGGCAAAACGAACGGCGAGCGACCGGCCAGGAGCGTGTAGAGGGTGGCGCCCAGCGCCCAGATGTCCACGGGAACACCGTCCACGGCGCCACCACGGAACTGCTCCGGCGGTGACCACGGAATGGACATGCCGGCGTCGTCCTCGGTATCCGCGCCGATGGTGCCGGAGATACCAAAGTCCGTCAGGGCAGGCCGGTTGTAGTCGGTCACCAGGATGTTGGCCGGTTTGATGTCCCGGTGGACGATCCCGGCCCGGTGCGCGGTCTCGACGGCGGACGCCACCTGGATGCCGACGGCCAGGACCTCGTCCACGCTGAAGCGCTGACGGCGGTACCGGACATCGAGGCTCGGCCTGGAGCAGTACTCCATGGCGAGGTAGGAGTGGCCGTTCTCCGTGATCTCGGCCTCGAAGATCGTCACGATGTACGGATGCGACGACAGCTGGGCCATCAGGTTCGCCTCGGACTCGAAGCGTCGGCGTGCGCCCTCGGTCTTCAGGTCTGAGAGCAGCACTTTGACGGCCACTTTACGGCGGGGCCTGTCTTGTTCGTACAGGTACACATCCGAGAAACCACCGGAGCCGAGCAGGCTGACGTACTGGAACCCCGGAATGGGTGGAGGCGGCGCGGGGGGCCTCTTGGAACTCAAAGAATCTCCTCGAAACGCAATGAAATGTCGTCACCCAGTTCGGCGATGTCGCCGTCCAGCAGGATGGCCATTTCGTTTTGGGCCAGCCGGCGGGGTGCCTGGCCTTCCCTGATCAACACTGTTCCGTTGGTTGCCTTCAGGTCGCACAGCATGACGTGCCAACCCTCCAACCTGACCTCCACGTGAGAGCGGGAGATGTCCCCTCCGGGACTCTCCACCTGCACCAGCCTGGGCATGGTGCCGCCTTGGACACGGGAAACGGAGGGCTGCCGGCCGATGATCAACGACTGGTCAAGATCAATCAGTTCGCCGGTGGAAAGACGCATGCGGCCAAGGCGCGGACGCGGGACCTGTTCGGCATCGCCGGCCAGGGCGGTGCCGCACACGGAGCATTGCGGGTATGTGGGCGGGTTGGCATGCCCTTGGGAGCACACCCTTGCCAAAACCCGCGGCCCGTTGGGAGCAGGCGACTGTACAGATGCGACGGCAGCTTTGGCGGCGTCCTCATCATCACTGGGGAGGCTGCTTTTCATGATGGTCTGGCCGTCGTGGTCTGAGTCCTCATCCTCGGGAGCAGCCACGGGTGCAGGCGGCCAGCCGGAGGGCATTTGCGGCGCCGGCCCGGCACCAAGTCCGGACGGAACCGCGGGCTGGGCGCTGGCAGCTGCGCTCGTGGACGCGCCGCTGCGCAGCCACGGGACGGATTCAATCAACCCACTGCCGTGAACTGCTGCCGGGGTCTGCACAGCTGGTTCAGAAGCCGGTGGTTCCCCAACCTGCGACTCCTGAACCGGTGGTTGCAGGGCGGGCCCAGCAGGCGCCGGAGCATCCGGCCCTTTGGACACCGGAGCATCGTGGTCATCGGAGTCGTCTTCCACCCGGACAGCAGCGTCTTCAATGTTGCGCATCACCGTCTTGTCCCATAAGTGGTCGTAGTTGGTGGTGTTTTCCAGCGCGGGAACCATGGGGTCCGTGGTGCTGGTGTGGACGGGAGCCCCGGACTCCTCGGGGTCTTCCCGGACGGCCGGTTCCTGCACAGCCGTTTGTTCGGCGTCCGGTTCGCCCTGCGAGGCAGGTTCCGCCACGTCAGCTTCGTCTGCCGGGGACGGTGCTTCGGCGGAGGACGGCTCTTCGGAGGGGAGATCTTGTTCCGCAGCGGATTCATCAGCAGCGGATTCATCGGCGGCAGCGGCGTCATCGGCAGGTTCATCCACCGCAGGCAGTTCCGCCGCAAGCCCCAGGTGGCCGGGTGCGATGGTCAACCCGAGGTCCGCCTCGGTGTAGCCGATCATGGTTTCGTCGGAAACCCTGTCCGACGCGGCGTGCTGGACTTCCTGGGCCGGTGCAGGCTCCCGTGCTGATGCAGGCTCCTGGGCTGGAACGCTGGCGGCAGAAGCAACGATAGCGGCAGGGACCGCCAGCGCGGCGTCGCGTCCTGGCCCGATGGGGGCAACGTCGAGTACTGACAGCAGCACTACCCCCTCGGTCAAGGGAAGGCCGTCCAAAGGCAGGGTGCTTGGTGGCGCTTCGGGGGCAGCACTGCCACCAATGCGGACGCTGTAGGACGAAACACCGGCGAGTCGACGCTCGGTCCAGGTGGTGACGTCACGACCGGTGAGCTGTTCCGGGCCTGATGCCAACTGGACCAGCAATTCGAGATCACCACGGAGGAACACCCGGAGTGCGTCTTTGGAGTCTATGATCCCGAATGGAGGGATGCGGCTCAGCGAAACACCGAAGGCGTCCGTCACCTCATGGAGGACCTCGTGGGCCTCGGGCGCGGACTCCAGTAACTCCCAGACAGTGTCAATCAGGGCGTGGGGCGTGTCCGGCCCCAAAAGCACCACGGTTCCGTTGCGGACAACACCAAACCATTCGCCCTGCTGGTAACGGACTGGCGAAAGGCGGTTATTGCTTGCCATCTATGCCTTCCTCCTGACCTTTGGGGTGGTCTGCGCCAAGGGCATCGGTGCCGTCAACCCAGGCCCGCGGCAGTGTGTCTTCCTCAACTTCGGTCTCCGCCTCCGGGCGGGGCGCGGTGGTAGCGATGCCGGCGTCGTTCAGGACGTTTTTGGCGTCAACCACAATCACGGTGACGTTATCCCGGCCGCCGCTCCTCAGGGCGGCCTGGATCAGTGCGTCAACTGCGTCTTGCGGATGGGCCACTGTGCTGAGGATGCGGAACATGTGGTCATCCCCCAGCTCGCCGTTGAGGCCATCCGAGCACACCATCATCCGGTCGCCTTCCTGAATGGGAAGCAACCAGAAATCCGCTTCGGTTTCGTCGCCCGTGCCCAAAGCGCGGGTGACCACATGGCGGCGGGGATGAACGGCGGCCTGTTCCGGGGTGATGTCGCCGGAATCCACCAACTCCTGCACCTCCGAGTGGTCCACGCTGACCTGGGTGAACTCGCCTTGGCTGAGGCGGTAGGTTCGTGAATCGCCGATGTTCATCACCAGCCAGTAGGGCAGGCCCATCTGCTCCACCACCACCACGCCGGACAACGTAGTTCCCGCACGGGCTCCCGTGGCCTTTCGGATGGCGGCGTCAGCCTTCAACAGGCATGACTGCAGGTCCGCCGCGGAAGCAGTTCGTACACCCGCAGCGAGCTCCGGGGCACTGCCCAAAGTCCGGACACACATACCGCTGGCAATTTCGCCGGCCTCGTGCCCGCCCATGCCGTCGGCTACCGCAAAGACAGGGTCCGCGGCGATGAAGGAATCCTCGTTCAGCTCCCGGCGCAGGCCGCGGTCCGTCCCGTACCCGTAGCTCAGGCCAAAGGATGACGCGCCAACGGCGGCACCTGCTTCGGCATTGGCAGGGGTAGCCGGCTGTGAATTCATGCTTGTCCTAGGTGGAAGGAACGGTCCCCAAAATGAACGGTGGAACCGGGACGGACCAGGACTGCCTGGCCTGGGTGGAGCCGTGTCTGAAGTCCATCGGGCGTGGTGACGGCACTGCCGTTGGTGGAGTTGCGGTCGGTGACCCAGACGCCGTCGCCGTCAACCCGCAGGTGCAGGTGGGTCTTGGAGATGGACCGGCCGGGGTCGGAGACGGGCAACAGTTGCTCCACGACTTCGCCGGGCTGCGGTGCCGGGTTCCGTCCGAGAAGGACAGACCCGCCGAGCTGGACATCCTGCCCGTCATCAATCCGGATGCGGAGAACGGCCTGCGCGCGCGTGGTTCCCGGACGCATTTGGGTGCGCTCCACGTCGTCGTCGGGATGGGCCGGAGCCCCGGTGGCCGCCGACGGAATCACAGCGGCAGGCGGCTGGATCATGCCCCCGGGCTGCTGGGCCCTGGCCGCAGGCTGCTGTGTCACAGGCTGCTGTGTCATAGGCTGCTGGGTCACGGGGGCCTGCTGCGGTGCAACGGGCGTCGGCCGGGGTGCTGCCGGTGGGCGCCACTGGTTGGGATCGTGCGAGGGCTGCGGCGTGGCAACCACAGGAACAGCCTGGGCAGGCACGGCCTGCCCAGCGCCGGAAGAAGTGGCCATGGGCGAAGCCCCGGAAGGAACCGGAGACGCTACCGCCTGCACCGGCGGAAGGTCCATGGGGGCGAAACTGTAAGGACCTTGGATGCCACCGGTGGCAACAGGATTGCGTCCAGCGTTGACATCGAACACCAAGGACTTCGCGGCCTTGTCCTGCCAGCCGCGCAACTTGCCGTTCTTGTCCCAGGCGCTGGAGACCACCACGAGGATGGCCCAGACGACGCCGAGGAACATCAGCGGCAGGCCGATAAACAGGACCAGGTCAATCAAGCCGAGGGCAGAAAGAATGACCGAGGCAATCCCGCCGAGGAGCAGGACCCCGCCAGTGATGATGCCACGGACAAAAACGGCACCGGCGCCGGGAGCATATCCGTCAGCGTCCGAACTCCGAATGCCCATGAGCTGGTTGCCAATGGTGTTGCCGGACTTGGCCTCGAGCGCAAGCAACACGAAGGTGTACACCACCGTCACACCCAGGCCAATGCTGCCCAGGAGGACCAAGAGGCCCGTGTCATAGACAATGAAGCCGTTCCTGCGGGTTTGGGTGATGCCCGCGATTCCGATTGCGAAGCTGGTGGCCAGGACCGCGATGGGGCCCAGCCAGTCCAGCACGGCGGCGCCAAGGCGCTTCCCGGCAGACGCGGGCACCAAGTCGAGCTTGGTAGTCATAGTGGTCCCTCCCCCTGGCCCCGGCATTCCGTCCGGCGTTGTGGTCATTCCCGGATGTACCGGCAGCGTGGGCGACGCCGGCGCCGACACTACCGAGATACTACCGGGATTGGGCAGGCCCTGCCGGGTGGCGAACTCCAAGGCAGCCTTCCGGGCGTGGTTGATGTTCCCTTCCTTGCGGGCTCCGCGATTGTTAAGCGGGGATCCACATTGGGTGCAGAACGCTGCCCCCGGACGGACCGCATGCCTGCAGGCCGGGCAAAGTTCGGCCTCATTGTTCATCCGTGGTGTCCTTCTTGAACGGCAAGGTAAAGCGGCGGCGGACCTTGGGATCCGTGGGTACCTGGTTCCGGCGGCGCAGGGCTGCCCGGCCGTCGGACAACAAGGACCGCGGCGAGAACCGGGCCTGCTGCCGTTTCCAGAATCCGACGCTTCCCGTGATGTCGGTCAGCGACGAATCCACAATCTCCCAGTACTCCTTGACCTCGTCCTCGCTCGGCTGGCCGGCACCGAACACGGCGGCGTCGGCACGGTGGGCGAGAATCGTGGTGGTGCTGCCGGCAGTCGGGAAGGCATCCGCGAGGACCGTGGCCGATTCGCGCCGCGTGGACTTCGTGTCGATCGACGCCCCCATGTCGGTGGCGAGGCTGATCACTTCGTTCCAACCGCCCCCGACCCGCTGGGCGGGATGGCCGTCACGGAAACGCGCCTTCCGGCGTCGTGCTTTCAACAAGATGATGAGCAGCAGCGGCAAGGCGAGTATCCCCAACGGAATCAGCGCAACACCGATGGCTGCCAGCAACGGACCCCAAAACAGCCAAGGGTTGTTCTTCTTTTCGTCCGCATCCAAGGCATCCGGCGTGGAGTCCGGCGGCAGGTCCGCGGGTTCCTGTGGCGGGGGCGGCGGCTGCAGCACCTGCGGCTTGGGCTTGGACTTGTTCTCCGGGTCCGGCGGGATGGGCACATTGTCCTTGGGCGGGGTGGGATCAAACGAAACCCAACCCACTCGGTCGAAGGCCACCTCAACCCAGGCGTGCACGTCCTTACCGGTGATCTTGACGTCGCCGGCACCGTTTTCAGGGCTCTTGGGGTCCGGATAGAAACCCATCACCACGCGGGACGGAATGCCCAAGTGACGGAGCATGAGCGACATGGACACGGCATATTGTTCGTCGTCACCGAGCATCTGTTTGGCGGAGAGCATATTGCGGACGCGGGCCGCACTGTGCCCGGGGAGGCTGGGAAGCTGTCCTTCTGTTACCAAGCCATTGCTGAACGCACCGCTCTTCTGGAAGTGCGCCTCAATCTGCCGGACGCGGTCGATGGCGGTGGGCGCATCAGCCGAAAGCTCGTTGGCCTGCGAGGCGATGATCGGGGGTACTTCCTCGGCTTCCGGCAGCGTCAGCTTCGCAAAGTCGTACTGCGTCAACTGGCCGTGCTCCAGTGTCCCGGGGTCGGAAACCTGAACCGTGTAGTTATCACCCTTGGCCAGGCCCTTGGTGGTCACTGCCGTGTCGGTCCCCGCGTTGAAATAGAGTCCGGACGCAGCACCTGAGGTATCTGCGAAGCTCATCCCGGTGGTGTGCCGTCCGCCGGGAACGAAGTAGCCCTGGTAGTCCTCGATGGTGATGTCCAGAGCGTAATTGGTGCCCTTCACCGGACTCCCCGTGTCAGCCAGCGTGTTCAGCGAGCGGGCATCGCCTACCTTGCTGAAGTTGCCGGAGCTGTTGGGGTCCATGGTGTAGTTCAGTCCATTGAAGGCATCCAGGGCCGCCAGGCGGACGCGGGCATCCTTGGGCAGGCCCTTGACCGTGAACAGCGTGCTGTCCTTCTCGTCCTTGACGAAGTTCCGGAAGCTGGCCAGGGGGGTGATGTAGTCGCGGGGATCGAAGGGCGGGACGATCGTATTGCGCAGCACCTTCCGGTCATCGCTGGCACTGACCAGCGGAGACGCAATGGCGGTGACGCCGACAGCGACGGCGATCACGGCTGCAGCAGTCCCCAGGCGGCGGAGTTGGCCGCGGCGGGCAACACCGGCGTCGGAATCCGGACGGTTGGCCGAGACCGTCTTGGTGCTCCGCTGTCGGAGGACGTCCCGACGGAAGGTCGCCCAGACGATCGAGACGATGGTCAAGGAGACGCCGCGTTCGACGTTGAGGAAACCGGCGTTGGTGCTGAACGCGATACCCGTGACAAACAGGACCAGGACGGGAAGCAACGGCCAGTACGGGCTCTTCAGGCGCCACGTCAGCAAGCCGGCGGCAAGTGCCGTGAGCAGTGAACTGAGGAACGGCACAATCAGCATGCCGTTGGCCGTACCCACGGGCACACCGACAGTCAGCATGTCCTTCCAGGAAAACACGACGCCCAGCAGCAGCGTCCGCAGCGAATCGAGGCTGGGCAGGACGCCGAAGACGGCCGAGTCCGGCACAGCCAAGGCGGAACCGAACAGCATGTAGGCGCCGAAAGCCAGGGCGGCAGTGATCAGCAACCCCAGGCGAAGGTGCGCGTTCAGGACAGCAATGCCCAATCCCAGCAGCACGCCGCCCAGTCCGGCGACCAGGTAGCGCGGGTCTCCCCCAAAGCTCAGGCTGAAGCCAAGGACACCCAGGAAAAGCAGCACCACCAGCGCGCCGCAGTCAACGGCGAAGTGCCACAAGGGGCGGCCGTCAGCGAAAATCGATCCGCCGGTGGCGCGGCGGGTGGGCTTGGCGGCGCGGGGACGCTCGCGTTGGTTCGGCGCGGTGCTCATGCTGCCGCCTTTCGAAGAACAATGGCCAGATCGTCCAGGTCACCAACGGTGAGGACCGTCAGGTCCGCGATGTTGGCCCTCGACGGCGCCGCGCCGGGTTGTACGCGCACTGCCAGGCTGCGGACCCCGGGAGGCACGGAGGCGGCGCAGGTACGGAGTTGGGTTGCTGTCACGTGGCTGCCCACGACGAAGAAGACGACGGAGGCGTTCGGGACGGCGTCGGACAGGTTCCGGGCGAGGTCGACGGCGGTCTTCCGCATCGGCGCCCCGACAATCCGGGTGGCGTCGTCCAGCAGGTTGCGGCCGGTTTCGCAGCGGAGCGGTCCTTTTTGGGTCAGGACGTCGAGGTCGCGCTGTTCACTGATGGCCTGGCGCCCGATGGATGCTGCCACGGAGATGGCCATCTCGAACTCCGGTTCGGAGTCGTATTCATCGGTGTTGGTGGACAGCGCGATGGCGAGGTGCGCGCGGCGTGTTTCTTCGAACTGGCGGACCATGAGCTTGTTGGTGCGTGCGGTGGTCTTCCAGTGGATATGGCGACGATCGTCCCCGGGAACATAGTCGCGCAGGGCGTGGAAGGACACGTCGGCGCTGGAAAGCTCGGTGGTGGGCATGCCTTCAAGGTCGCGGATGAAGCCTGCTGCCGAGCTGCCCAGCGACACCGTGCGGGGATGGACGTACAGGTCCACGGGCTCTGTCCACATCACGCGGCGGCGCAGAAGGTGGAGGGGGTCGGCGCGCACCGAACGGACCGGGCCCACCACGATCACGGCACGCCGGGCCGTGGGGATGGTGAACAGGTCCTCGTGCACCTGGGCCGGCTTCATGCGCGGCAGATGGAACACGGCGGTGTTGGCGCCGACGGGCAGTTCCAGTGATGCGGGCAGCAGTGGCCTGGTGGATACGTTGGATACCGCAATGCTGCCTACGGCGTCGTCGCCCACAGCCACGCGGGTCCGGGCAAGGTCCAACACCACACCGTATGCCGAACGGCCAACGATGAATGCGATGGCCAGGACGAACAGCAGGAATGCCACCATGGCTGCCGACTTGGCCTCCTGCCAGCCCCAGGCCTGCCCGGCCCACCACAGCCCGATCGCAGCGGCGAGGACTACCCAGCCCAACAGACTCACCACGGACAGGACCGGCCACGCGAATTTCAGCCAGACGGCACGGACCTTGCGCCATGCGGGCGAAAGGAACTCGCCGGCCGTGCCTGCGGCTTCGGCCCACACGGCCGCCGGGTGGAGAGCTCCGGATCTGCCTGGTTTCCCGGAACGACCAGGACGGTTGACCGGTGCGTTGCCGGACGTGCGGGCGCCGCGAATCTTGCCGTTCACTGCCGCCGCAGCGCGCTTGAACGAGTCAGCAGCCCTTGTCAGGGGTGTGCTGGAGGACATGTGGAGGCCTTTGTTTGAGCTGGGTGCAGGACTGGCTTATGCGGTTGTGGGTTACGCGGTGGCGCGTTGCTGCGGAGCAGCTACGTCGGCCAGGACCCGGGTGAGCACAACCTCAGGCGTAGCACCGGAGAATTCGGCTTCCGGATCCATCACCAAACGGTGCGTCCACACCACGGGTGCAAGTTCCTTGATGTCGTCCGGGAGCACGAAGTTCCTGCCCTGCCCTGCAGCCCACACCTTCGCAGCGCGGACCATGGCCAGGGCTCCACGAACCGAAACGCCGAGGCGCGTCTCTGAGGCGTTGCGGGTCTCCTCGCACAAGCGCGAAATGTACTCAAGGACTGCCGTATCAACGTGCGTAGTTGCTGCGAGGTCTGCCATGTCGGCGACGGCCTGAGTGGTGATGAGCGGGGTCAGTTCCTTCGACCGGTCCTTCAGGTTCGCCCCACCGAGCAAGCGCACGGTGGACGCGTGATCCGGGTAGCCGATGGACGTCTTGATCAGGAAGCGGTCCAGCTGTGCCTCCGGCAGGCGGTAGGTGCCTGCCTGCTCAATCGGGTTCTGGGTTGCCAGCACCATGAAGGGGCGCCCAGCCTCGTACGTGGTTCCATCCACGGTCACGCGCGACTCTTCCATGACTTCCAGCAACGCGGACTGGGTCTTCGGCGAGGCACGGTTGATTTCATCGGCCAGGACGATGTTGTTGAACACCGGCCCCTTGTGGAACTCGAACTTCTGGGTCTTCTGGTCGTAGATGGTCACACCCGTCACATCGGACGGCAGGAGGTCCGGCGTGAACTGGATACGGTTGTGCGAACCCTGGACCGTTGCTGCCAAGGCACGGGCCAGCGAGGTCTTGCCCGTGCCCGGCGCATCTTCAAAGAGAACGTGGCCCTCGGCCAGCATCGCGGTGAAGGTCAGCCGGATGACGTGCTCCTTGCCGAGGACCGCCTTGCCCACGTTGGCCACGAGCTTCTCGAACGTTTCTGCAAACCACGCGGCCTGCTCGTTTGTCATGGTCATGGGTTGATCCTGTTCCTTATGTATCGGTGGGGTTTGACGTGATGTTGTTTGTTGGTGCTGGCCCGAGCAGGCTAGCAACCGCCCGGCCTGGTTCCGCGGAGATCCACAGTGGTGGACTTCACATACCAACCCGGGTGGCTGCCTTGGGTGACGCGGTACCAGGGCGTGCCGTTGTTGTAGATGTCCTTGGTGCAGTTAACGTTCAACCACCCCTCCGAACTTGAGACCCAGCCAACGCCGCAGGACGGACCGCTGGGGTTGTAGGTGTCTGTTCTTCCTGGCTGGCCAGGGCATGTGTTGTTGTGAGCCTTGACCTCGCCTGCGGGCGGGTCCGGCGGCGGGGGCGCAGATCCGCTGCGGGACGTGTCGCTTCCGACGTTGCCGGCCTGGCCACCGCTGATGGCGCGGACTCTCAGCGTTTTTGTTTCGCTGAAGCCCACGGTCGTGGAGAAACTCCGCTGCCCGGTGTCAGTCCATCCGCCGCCGTCAAGGCTGTACTGGTAGCCGGTAACCGGCCTGCCGTTGCCGCTGGGCTGGTTCCACGTCCAGGACACCGTCTTATCGCCGACGCCGCTGCTCTTGCTGCCGGTAACAGTCGGCGCCGCCGCAAGCCCATAGGGATTCACGGTGTTTGATGCCGGACTCCTGTCGCCAGGCGTGGGGTTTCGCGAGGAGACTGCCCACACCACCACGGCCGTGTCCTGGCCATTCGGTGCCGCTATGACGCCGCCGCCGGCGGGGATGGCTCCACTGCTGGCGCCGGACGTCAGGGCATACCTATAGCTGATCTCGTTGGCGGTGGCTCCGTTGCGTTCCTTCTGTGACAGTGGGTTGAAGGCCACGCGGATCTTGCCACCGGCCGCATTGGTTTCCAGCAGTGCCGCCGTGGGCGCGGCAACAATACCGGGCTTGCCCGCAGCACGGATTGCCGCTGACTGCTGGCTGACCCCACTGACGCCTGCCTTGTTGGTTGCTGAAACAGTGAAGGTGTAGTCAGCTTCGCTGTTGGTCACGGTGACATTTTGCGAGGTCGCCCCCACCGACTGCGTGGTCACTACGGCCCCGCCCCGGTACGTGGTCAACGTGTAGGCGGACACGGCGTCACCGTTGTTGTTCGGCGCGGCCCAGCTGACCTGGAGTTGGCTTTGGTCGCCAAGAGACCCAGCGCCGGACACCGACGGTGCAGCAGGCGTGGCCGGCACGCCAGCGGGAGTTTCCGCGGCGGAGTAGGGGCTCCACTCGGATGGTTCCTTGGCGTCGTTACGGGCAAGGACACGGACCTTGTACGCCACGCCGTTCGTCAGTCCGGTCCACACATGGCTGTTGCCGGTGAGGTTCTGGATCTGGGGATTCTGCCCGGCCGGGGCAGGCGAGATCTCAAGATCGTAGGACTTGATGGGCGAGCCCTTGCTGGCCGGGGGAACCCAGGCAACCGAAAGTTGCTTGTCACCAAACTTCAGTGTGGGAGCAATCGGAGTATCAGGCTTGACATCCGGACGGACCTCGGCAGACACCGGAGAACGCTCGGATTCATTGATCGCATTGGTGGCGGTGACGGCAAAGTGGTACTTCACGTTGTTGGTCAGCCCGGTCAACGTACACGTATTCGCGGGGCAGTCCTGCTTGAAGCCGTTCTCCCCGTACACCGTGTACTTGGTGATGGGTGAGCCACGATCAGCCGGCGCGTTCCATGTCAGCAACGCTGTCTGGTCGCCCACGCTTTGAGCCAGAGGCGTGGTGGGCGGGGCCGGTTTGTCCTTGACGGTGAGGCGGATACGGGCCGTGGCGTAGCGGGAGGTTTCGCCCGTCTTGTCGCCCACGACGTAGGCAACAACCATGGTCCCTGTGAAGCCCGACGACGGAGTGACGGTGACGTTTCCGCCGCTGGCCTCTGCCGTGCCTTCGCCTGTCTCGGTGACCGCTGAGATGATCTTCAGCGGCGTATCCGGGAAGGGGTTGGAGTCGTTCGCCAACGCATTGACCGTGACGGACTTCCCGGATTGTGCATCCGGTTCAACGTCGTCGTTGGCTACGGGCTTCGGACGGTTGGAAGCAGTCAATGACAGTTTGTACGTCGCGACCGCTTCAAGGCCACGAGGGTCCTTCGCCTTCACTTGGACCGTGCCGCTTTGACCGATCTGCACCGAGTCTTCGGCGGAGACCTTCAGGGTCTTGCCATCGATGCTCACCTTGAATCCGCCCGGGGCTGCACCGGCCAACTCGTACTTCATGTTCTGAACGTCGTCGGAATCGGGATCGGAGGTGAGCTTGCCCAAGTCCAGGCTGGCCGAGTCACCCTTGGGAACATCCACGTCGCTGCCCAGCAGCACCGGTGGGTTGTTCTTGTTCGGATCCGGCAGCACCTTGGTGCGGATGCTCAGTGTCGACTTCAAGCCGTTGGGATCATCCGGACCGCTTCCGTCAGTGACTTCGAAGCTGACGGAACCGGGACCAACGTATTCAGCGCCGGCCGTGTATTTCAGGGCTGTTCCATTGCCCGCTACGGGGTCGCTGCCGTCGGCACCGATGAGTTTGATGCGGTCCGCCTGGGTCAGCCGCGGCGACTTCCCCTCGCGGACCTTGACCCATTCGGCCAGGTTCACGGTGACGGACTGGCCTGAAACCAACTCCACCACTTCATCCTTGGCAAGCGTCGGGACCTGCTGGCCGATGCCCGGAACCCAGATGATGGCCGTGGACTTCTGGCCGTCCACATCCTCAACTGTGTAAGGCACCAATTGCGGCTGCTCGGTGAGGTCCACCACCACATTGCCTTCAGAGCCCGGACGGGCTGTCTCCAAGCCTGTGGTGACCTTGAGGTTCTCCCCCACGCCGTCCGGATCCTCGTCGTTCTTGAGCACCGGAACGTCCACGGCGGTCTTGCCCAGCGTTTGGGCTGACGTGACGCGGTCATCGCGGGCGATGGGAGCTTGCAGCGGAATGTCGTTCTTGACGATCACCCTGATGCTGGCATTGCCCACGGCATCCCGGTCGTCAGCCACGGAGTAGCGGACGTTGACGGTTCCCTCGGCGGCCGGAGCTGTGACCAGAACGCGGCCGCTGGTCTTGCTGACCTGGGCTTCGAGGCCTGCGTCAGCTTCGATGCTGTCCGTCAGGATGCGGATGATGTCGCCGTCGGGATCGGTGTCGTTGGCGGTGGCATCCACGGCGATCTGACGTCCAGGACGGACCTGAACTTCGTCGTCCACCGGGGCAGGCTTCTGGTTGTCTTCACCACGGGGCGCGACGCCGACAGTCACCGTTCCGGTGTTGACCGCACCTTGGCGGTCGATCACCTTATAACGGAACGAGTCGGTTCCCGCGCCATCACCAGCGGCGACGAAATCGATGAAGCTGCTGCCCGCCGTCGCGGTTCCCATGGTGGGCGTGCTGTCGATGCCGGTGAGCTGGACCGAGTCGCCGTCGGGGTCGATGCCGTCCAGCGGCACCGGGATCCGGACGCTGCCGCCGGCGACCACGCGTGCGGTCAGGTTCTGCGGCTGCGGACGTGAGTTCTGCGCACCTTCCAGCGGCAGGATGTGGATGGTGACTGCCGCGGCGCTCTTCTGGCCCTGGGGGTCCACCGCGTTGTAGATGGCACGCACGGTCTTCGGCGTGGGCCCGGCGATGAAGCGCAGCGTCTTCTCGGAGACGAAGGCCTTGCCGTCTTCTTCAGGGATGCTCTGCGCCAAGACAGGATCGACAGACAGTTCTTCACCCTGCGGGTGCGTATCGTTGGCCAGGACCGGAATGGTCACGACGTCGTTGACGCGGACGTTGACTTCGTCGGGTTTGGGCTGGGGGGCCTCGACGACGGCGGGGGCCGGCACCGGGACGACGCCCACGGTGCCTGTGGCCGAGCCGCGGCCGTTGGACATGGTGTAGCTGAAAACGAACGGCTCTTTCGCGCCGAGCACGTCGGTAACGCGCAGTACGCTGTGGTCGATCACGCTGACCGAAGCGGACGAGCCGTCCGGGACGGTGACGGACTGGAGGACCAGCACGCCGCCGGATGGATCGGAGTCGTTGGCCAGCGGATCAACCAGCACGCTGCCGCCCACAGGGAGCAGTGCGACGTCGTGGACCGCAACGGGCGCTCCAGCGTCCTTGCCGGATTCCACGTCCACGCGGATCAGGCCCTGGCTGCTTTGGGGACCGTTGCTGGCGATGTACGTCAAGTAAATCGGGCCCGGCGTGGTGCTCCGGAAGGTGAACGTACCGCCGTCGGTCACTGGACCCAGCTCTGCCGGTCCGGCAGCCTCGACGTGCGCCACCCGCAGGGCACCGCCATTGGGGTCGACGTCATTCTTGAGGGGCGCAATGACCAGGTCCTGGCCAACCACGGCCGTGACGTGATCGGCGTTGACCACCGGCGCCAGGGCGCCTGGCGGCTGAACGTTGACGACGATCCTGCCCGTGGTGGTGGCACGGCCGTCCCACACCGTGATGGTGACGTTTTTCTTGCCCGGCGCTGCACCAGAGTCCTGGTACGTGAGCAGGCCGTCGCGACGGACCTTGACCTGGTCCTGGTCGTTGTCCGTCTTGGCGTCCAGGAGGACGAGGTCGTCGCCGTCAGGATCCATCCAGTCGGTCAGGATGTTCTGGCTGACGGATTTGCCCTGCTCCACCAGCATGGTGGTGGGCTCGCCGCGTTTGAAGAAGGGAGGCTTGTTTTCCTCAGGAGCCACGACGCGCAGGGTGACCTGTCCACCGGCGGACAAGCCGCGTCCGTCGGAGGCGTTGTAATCGAAGGTTTCCGTGCCCGTTTTGGCGTCAGCGGGGACCTTGATCTGGAACGCTGAGCCACCGTAGATGTTCTCCAGCGCCCCGGACTTGGGTCCGTTTGCGCCTACCGCAGCGGTGAGGACATCGCCGTCGGGGTCTGAATCATTGTCCAGGATGCTGAGGATGGAGGTCCGGCCCGGCCGGACACCGAACTCGTCCGGTTTGGTTTCAGGCGCACGGTTGGGTTTGGTGCGGTCCGGAAGGACGTTGATGGTGTTGTTGTCCGCGGACTCCTGGTCCTGGTCATCGGACTGGTTCTTGGGCGGGACAACATCGTCCCAGTTGTTGACGAGCTGCATGTTCTGGTTGACCAACCAGACGCTTCCCGAGTTCACGTCGTTGAGGACCACGAGGTCGCGGTTGACCCGGAAAACGTAGCTGGGAGAGGCGCTGGCTTTGGGAACGTCGTTCTTCTTGTCATCGGCGTCGTTGTCGCAGTCGCGGACGTACTTGTTCGCGCCGGACCAGGCGGCGTGGACGCACTTGCTGACCTGCACAGGTGCCGCGGGGACGCCTTCACCGTCGGCATTGACTGTTGCTGCTGTGGAACCGTCCAGGGGCTGCTTCAGGAGGGCTTTGCGGGTGGCGATGGCAACAAATCCGCTGTCCCCGCTGCTCTGCTGGAGCTTGGCTTCCCGGGCGTCCTGCAGCTGGAGCTTGCGGCCGCCGGGCAGGAACAGGTTGCCGGAACCGGCATCAAGGACAACAGGCTTGTCCCCCACTACGGCAATCTGAAGGTCACCGGCGCCTTTGAGCTCATCGACTTTGGTGACCTGGGAGTCTGTCCGTTCACCATTGGCGTCCACCGTGGTCACAGTGATTTCGCCCTTGCCGGGATCCGCGGTGTAGATACGGTTATCGGTTCCCACGGCGGACACCAGGCCCTGGTCCCCTGTCAGGACCGGTTCGGTTCCTTCTTCATCGAAACCGTTGACGGTGGAAGGAGACAAAGCCCAGACCTTGCCGCGGGCGGGATCGGTGACTGAGAGGACGGTGGAACCATAGCTGACTTGCGACGACGACGGCAGTTGCTTATCGCCGCCGAGCTTCAGATTCGCTGCAGAGACCTGGTTGATGGTGGAGCCGGATTCGTCGTCGACAAAGACGTTGCCGTCGTGCTGCAGGACATCGAAAGTGGTGGTTGCCGGAGTCACGGCACCGTCAAGCACGCGGGACGGATAGTTCAACCGGCCCACGGCGTTCTTGGTTTTACTCACGACCCAGACGCCGCCGTCGTTCAAGTCCACCTCGGTGGTCTTGAAGCCCGGATACAGCACTGCCCCGGTGATCAGCAAAGCGCCGGCCGCGGTGGCAGCCGTTCCCGCTATGAACTTCTTGTTTTGACGCCTTGTCAGCCCCAGCTTGCCGAAGAAATTTCTCACAGCCCCAAAATTCCCTTGATATACAGCCGCTCCCCAGCGACTTCCTGGCCAACCGGCACATGCCGGCAGCCGTACATTCCGCAGTACCCCCATACGGCGGCGGAATTTTCAGTCCCTAAGACTATCCCACGCACCCCACGGCCAACCAAGGAAACCCGAGACCGGGCTATCCATTGGCTTTGACAGCCTACGGCCTTAACTACGGCGCGCGCGATGGGGAGATGTGCCCCGCGCTTAACCTTTGCAGCGGTCAGCACGGGGGCGCTCCAATGCCTGCGGGGTCTCCCAAGTGGGTGTGACCTGCGATGATGTACCGGCCAACGTTGCGGTATGACCCGGATTCGATGCGCCACCAACGGTGCATACCAGTCCAGTTATCTGTTTGGTCGATGTAACAACGCACCACAATGGCGCCTTGATCGGCGGAAGCCATCCAGGGTGGAGTGTTGTTACTTTGGCCGTCGCACGTTTTTCTATTGGGGTCGTAGTTGGCTCCGCCCAGCGTAAAGCTGCAGGACCTCACCACCGCTCCGGGGTTCATGGTGGTGGTCCATTCCCCTTGCCGCCCGGACTTGGCACTGGCTGAAGCCACGGCGCCGCCGGTTCCCAGCGAGTTGAAGGTCTGCACGGCGATGCTGTGCGTCTCTTCCCACCCGGCAGTGTTGATGGTCCGGCTGCCAGAGGCGCCCACGGTCTCCCAGCCGCCGTTGTCGATGCGGATCTTCGTCGTCTTGACGTCGTTGGTGGATGGTGAAGGTGACGACCAGTTGAAGGTCACAGATTTCTGGTTCACGGCCCCGTTGGACCCCGACGCCGACGGCGTCCCCGGCGCACCAAAAGGCGTGGCCGTAGCAGCTTTACTGGCGTCGGAACTGGGCGCCACCGTGGAGTGCGCCATGACAGTAACACTGGTGGGCTGGCCGTTGGCAAAGCCTCCTACCGTCTGCCCGGGCTGGATGGCACCGGAACGCCCGCCAGCGGAGTAGGTGTAGCTGACTTCGTTGGCCTTGGAACCGTTGCGCTGGGTATCGCCGAGGGCGGTGAAGTTGATGGTGAGCTGGCCACCGGCGGCGCCGGTATTTGCCGGCGTGGCACTGACGTTTTGAACAGTACCCAGCTTTCCTGTTGCCCTGCGCGGCGCTGAGGCCGCGCTGACCAGGCTCTTGCCTGCTTTGTTCTCGGCCTGAACAGTGAACGTGTACGCCGATTGGTCGGTGGCTACCTCGAAGGTGGCTGTTCGGACGTTCCCCGGAACGGTCTGCGTCTGGGTGGTTCCGCTGCCGCCACTCATGGTGACGTAATAGCTCTTGATGGGGTCACCATTGATGCCCGGCTCGGACCAGTCGACGCGGAGCTGGTTGCGGGACCCGAGGGCGGACAGCACCGTGGTGCTCGGCGGCGCCGGTGTTCCGGGGATGCCGGCAGGGTGGTCCTCGGCGGAATACAGCCCCCAGTCGGACGGGCCAAGGTCGTTGACGGCCTGCGCGCGGACCTTGTACTTCACGCCGTTGGTCAGGCCGGGCCACGTGTAGCTGAGGCCGGTGACCTCGTTCTTGACGGCGATGCCGTTGGCAGGCGGCGGAGAGATCTCCAGGTTGTAGTGCTTTACCGGGGAGCCCTCGGTTTTGGCGGGGGTCCAGGTGATGGCCAGGTCTTTGTCGCCGGCTTTGATGGTGGGGACGTCCGGGGGCGATGGCTTCTCATCCGGAGTGATCTCGTTGGACGGGACGGACGGCTGGGATTCGCCCACCTCGTTGGTGGCAACCACAGTGAAGACGTACTTGACGTTGTTGGTCAGTCCAGTCAGCGTGCACGTGGTGGTGGGGCATTCCTGCTGGAATCCGGCCGCTTTCACCGTGTATTTGGTGATGGCTGCGCCGTTGTCCGACGGCGGTGCCCACTTGAGCACGGCCGTCTTGCTGCGGACGTCGGTTGCGACGGGCGCCGACGGAGCATCGGGCTTGTCCCGCACCGTGATGCGCACCCGACCCACTGCTTGCCGGCTGGGATCATCGGTCTTGTCCTTGATGGTGTACCTGACCACCAGGACCCCCTTGAAACCATCGGCGGGCGTCACGGTGATCGAGTCCCCGGAAATCGCGGGGGCGCCTGATGCAGACCCGGTTTCAACCACGGCAGAGACCACAGTCAACGGTTCGTTGAAGGGGTTGAAGTCGTTGCCCAGCACGTTGACGGTCTCGGACTTACCGGCGTTGGCTTTGTCCACGACGTCGTCGTTGGCTGCCGGCTTCGGACGGTTGGACGAGACCACTGAAACTGTGACGGCAGCCTTCACAGGCTCCGAGCGGCCGTCGGTGACCTTGAGCGGCACCGTCCCGCGGGCTCCCGGGTTGAGCGAACCGCCCGGCGTTATTTTGAGGAGGGTGCCCTCCACCCGCGCGTCGAATCCGCCCGGCAGGTCACCGTCCAGGCTGAAGGCGAGTTTGCCTTGATCCTGTTCATCAACATCTGCGGCGAGGTTGGCCAGGTCCAGTTCCGTCGTGTCTCCCTTGGGCGCTTCAATCGCGGCTCCGCTGAAGGTGGGGGCGTGATTGGCGTTGGGGTTCGGCAGCACCTTGGTCATGATCGTCAGGGTTGATTTCAGGCCCTCCGCGTCGTCCGGACCGCTGCCGTCGGTCACTTCGAAGGTGATGGAGCCGGGACCCACATACTCCGGCTGGGCTGCGTACCTCAGTGCGCTACCGTCACCGGCAATGACATTCGCGGAGTCGCCGCCCAGGACGCGGATCTTGTCCGCGACCGTGATACGTGGCTGGCGGCCTTCCCTGACCTTCACATGGTCCTGGAGGGCCAGAGTGACTTCCTCCCCCGCAGTGACCTCCACGATGTCCGTGGTCGAAAGTGTTGGGTACTGGAGTCCCTGGCCGGGAATCCACATGACTGCGGTAGCCGACTGACCATCAATATCCGTGACCGTGTAAGGAATCAACTGGTCCTGGGGCAGCAGCGTCACCACCACGTTCCCGGCTGTCCCCACACGGGCGTTCGGGTTTCCGTCCGGCAGGGAGAGGGTGAGGTCTTCTGCCACGCCGTCGGGATCGGAGTCGTTCTTCAACACCGGAACGTCGACGGCAGTCTTGCCCAGGGTCTCAGCGAGCGTGATCCGGTCATCCACTGCCACAGGAGCGTGCAGTGGCGCTGTCGGGCTGGTCTGGACGCGGATGACAGCGGACGCTTCGGCCTTCTTGTCGTCCTGGATCCGGTAGCTGATGCTGTCCGTACCGGCTGCACCGGGTGCCGTCAGCACTACCTTGCCCGCGGCAGCTTCAACCTGCAGCTCCGGTTTGGCCTCGAACGTCGACACCAAAGCTATGGGATCGCCGTCGGGGTCTGAGTCGTTCTTCAGGGCATTGACCGCAACCCGGCGGCCGGGCCGGACATCAATGACGTCGTCCACGGCGATGGGTTTCTGGTTGTCGGCTTCAGCGGGCGCAATGCCCACGATCACCGTGCCGGTGTTCTCCGCACCAATACGATCCCGCACACGGTAGCTGAAGGTGTCCGTGCCGGCCGACGTGCCGCCAGCCGTGAACTCCAGGTATCCGTCACGAAGAATCGCTGTCCCCAGTTCGGGAGCTTTGTCGATACCGATGAGCTGAACGGAGTCGCCATCGGCGTCGATGCCGTCCAGGGGGACCGGAATCTTCACCGTCATCCCCGCAACCACCCTGGCAGTCAGGTTCCGGGGCTCGGGCCGGGTGTTCGTGGCGTCGTCGCGGGCGCGGATCCGGATGGTGACTTGCTGCGAGTCGGTCTGGCCCGAGGCGTTGCTGACCTTATAGATCGCATATACAGTGGTGGGCTCCTCGCCGGCGATGTACCGCAGCGTGTTCCCGGCAACGAAGATCCTGCCGGCGGCCTCGTCAGGCTGCTGCGCCAGGACGGGGTCGAGGGTGAGCTCTCCGCCGTTGGGGTCCGTGTCGTTGTCCAGGACCGGGATGGTCACGACGTCGCCGGCACGCACGGATACCTCGTCCGGCTTGGCCTGCGGTGCCTGAAGCTTGGTAGGCGCCGGAACAACCTGTACGGAGATGTCCCCCGTTGCCGACGCCTTGCCGTTGGAGATCGTGTATTTCAGGGAGAGCTGGCCCTGGGCCCGGATGTCCGTGATCTTGACCACCGAGTGATCCAGCACTGCAACGGAAACAGGAAGCCCGTCAGCCGCGGTGACCGACTGGACCACCAGGACGCCTCCGCTGGGGTCCGAGTCATTGCCCAGGACGTCAACCACGGTGCTGCCACCGCTGGGCAGGAGGGCTATATCGCGGACAGCCACCGGCGCACCCTCGCTGTTTCCGGACACGACGTCGACGCGCACCAGTTGCTGCGCACTCGCCGGTCCGTTGGTCACCATGTACGTCACGTAGTGGGGACCCACGGACGCCGAATTGAAAGTAAACGTCTGCTGGTCCGGCCCGACCACCGCGGTCGACTGCGGATCCGGCTGTGCTTGCGCCAGCCGCAAGGTGCCGCCCTGGGGGTCGGTGTCATTCTTGAGCGGGGCGATCACCGTATCCTGGCCCGCCACCGCAACCACGTGGTCAGCGTTCGCGATGGGCGGCAGCGCACCGGGAGCACGGACGTCCACGCTGATCTGCCCTTGGGTGGTCATGGACCCGTCCGAGACACTCACGGTCAGTGTTTTGCGGCCCGGTCCCGCCCCTGAGTCCTGGAAGGTGAGCAGGCCGTCCGGCCTGATCCGGACCTGGTCCGCGGGATCGCTGCTGGAGACGGCTACCGCAAAGATGTCATCGCCGTCGGGGTCCAACCAATCGGTGAGGACAAACTGGCTGGCAATCTTCCCGGACTGGACCACCAAGGCGTTGTTCCGGTTGGGCTTGGGCTGCGGCGCGTTGTTTTCCTCCGCCGGCACGATGCGCAGGTCAACGTCCGCGGCCCCCGTACCGCCCCGGCCGTCGTCGACCGAATACTTGAACGTTTCCGAACCCGTGGTTCCTGCCGGAACCGCGATCTGGTAGCCGGTGCCACCGTAGACGGCGGACAACGCGCCGGACTTCAATGGCTCGCTGGTGCTGACTGTGAGGACATCGCCGTCGGCATCGGCGTCGTTGTCCAGGACAGGCAGAACAGTGGTCTTGCCAGCCCTGACACCAAACGAATCAGGCTTGGCCACCGGTACAGTATTGGGTTTGCTGCGGTCCGGAAGGACTGTCTGCTGGACTTCGTCCGCGGAGTCCTTCTCGGCGTCGTCCGAGGTCTGTTGGGGTGGGATGACGTCGTCCCAGTTATTGACCAACTGCATGTTCTGGTTGACCATCCAGACGTTGCCGGAGTTCACGTCGTTCAGCACCACGAGATCGCGGTTGACACGGAACACGTACGACGGCGATGCACTCGCCTTGGGAACGTCGGACCGCCTGTTATCTGCCTCGTTGGTGCAGTCGCGGACGTACTTGTTGGCACCGGACCACGCGGCGTACGTGCAGGATCCCAGATGAACAGGCGCAGCCGGAATGCCCTGGCCGTCCGCTTGGACAGTCTTGGCTGTCCCGCCGTCCAGGGGTTGCAGGAGCAATGCCTTCGGAGTGGCAACGGCAACGAAATCGGCGGCTGGACCGCTCTGCTGCAACTTGGCATCCCGGGCATCGTCCAGGTGCACCTTGCTGCCGCCGGGCAGCACGATGTCGCCGCTGGTTTCATTGAGCACCACTGCTTTGTCGCCCACCGCGGCCAACTGGACTTCGCCGTCGGCCTTCAGTGCGTCGTCTTTGCGGACTTGCGAATCCACGGCCTGACCGTCGACGTCCACCTTGGTTGCCGTCAGTGTGCCCGTTTTTGGGTCCAGGGTGTGGATGGTGTCATCCACACCCACCACGGACACGACGCCCGGGGACTGTTCGAACAAGGGTTCCGATTCGTCGCTGAAACCGCCGATGGAGGTGGGCGAAACGGCCCAGACCTTGCCCTTGGACGGGTCAGTGACAGCCAGTACTTTGTTGCCGAAGCTCACGTCTGCGGAGCCTGGTAGTTTTTGGTCGCCGCCGAGGCGCATGTTGGCGGCGCTGACAGGGTTGATGGTTCCGCCATCGGAGTCATCAATGAAGATGTCACCGGCCTGCTGGAGGATGTCGAAGTTGGTGCTGGCGGGGGTCACTGCGCCATCCAAGGACTTCGAAGGATAGTTAAGGCGCCCGGCAGCATTCTTGGTCTTGCTGACCACCCAGACGCCGCCGTCGTTGAGTTCCACCTCGGTGGTCTTGAAGCCCGGGTAAAGGATGGCACCAGTCACCAGGACAGCTGCTGCCGCCGTGAAGGCCATGGTTGCGATGGCTTTGCGCCGGCGGTTTTTGGCACGGCGTTTTCCGGACCCATCAGGCAGAGCCATCCTACAATCCCCCACAGTTCAGGCAGCACGAAGCTGCCGGCGCCGACCCCCACGGCGAAATCACGACACAAACAACCCACAGCCTACCGGGTTAATCCATCGATTAGCTAAGTCGCGTCGTTCATCCCCTGAGGACCCACGCGTCAACACCCGTGTCCGGCTCCCCGGTTTACCGCCCGGGCCGCCCCCGATCCCCTATCACCAAACGCCCCCAAAACAGGGACGCCCTCTCACTTTCTTGAAGGAAGTGAGAGGGCGTCGGGCAGAATACGACGGGAGGTGAGAGAGCGTGCGCTTTGGAAGGCGGGCTGTGATCACGCGCCTAGTCCAGCACCAGGCCCTTGCCGCGGCCGCGGGCCAGCATCACAGGATGGATCTCACCGAAGCCACGGACATTCTCCGACTTCTGCGGAACCAGGACAAAACGGTCATCCTGCCCCAGCGCAGCGGCTGTCATCGCGTCCACCAGGACGGTACCGGGCTGGGCCAAGGTGGTGAGCCGGGCGGCGAGGTTCACCGTGGGTCCGTAGATGTCACCCAGCCTGGACAGAATGCGGCCCCAGACCATGGAAACGCGGCACTGCGGAAGGATCTCGTCCTCAGTGAAAGCTTGGGCCAGTGCCAACGAAATCTCGGCCCCGGCCGCAGGCGTTTCCGCGATGTAGAGGACTTCGTCACCCACGGTCTTGACCAGGCGTCCGCCACCCACGGAAATAATCTCGGCGCACTTGTTCTCAAAGCGCTGCACCAGTTGGGCCAGGGTCTTCTCGTTCATGCGACGCGAAAGGCTGGTGTATGAGACGAGGTCCGCGAAGCCCACTGCGCGCGCCAGGGGCAACGGGGAGTCATCTTCGTCGCCCTCGCGGCCTTCCTCACTCGCCTGCAGCCCTGCCTCGGCCCTCACCGCGAGGCGCTGCACTCCTGCATTCAGCTGGCGGCGGTATGAATAAACAAGGATCTCTTCGAGGGAATCCACCAAGGCCGGTAACTGACCCACGAGTTGCTTA
Organism: Arthrobacter sp. AK01; assembly: GCF_021109375.1. Classification (NCBI taxonomy): domain Bacteria; kingdom Bacillati; phylum Actinomycetota; class Actinomycetes; order Micrococcales; family Micrococcaceae; genus Arthrobacter; species Arthrobacter sp. AK01. The sequence goes on along the minus strand of NZ_JAJOHP010000011.1, from coordinate 31,317 downwards.
CGGGCCACCGCATCCGGAATCCCCTGCTCGGACACCATGTCCTCAACCAGGGCTTCGATCTGCCAGACCACCATGCGGTCCGTCATCTGCCCGATGGAACGGGTGACCGAGATAGCAGCTTCCTCGGTAAGGATCCCTGCCCTGACGAGGTCCAGGATGGTGGACAGCGCGGCTTGGTCCCGCTCGGTAAAGGCAACGTCTTCGTCGCCGAAGTTCGGGAACCCGAGGGCACGCCAAATTTTTCGTGCGGACAGAATGGAAACGCCTGCGCCGGCTGCGACTTCGCGACGGCGGAGCTTGCGTTCGCCGCCAAGCAACTTCGACTCCAGCGCCTTAATAGCAAGGCGTTCGGCGGACATCACCCCAGTGGGTGGACCCGTCTGCACCGGTACCGGAGCAGGCCCGGCATCCGTATCCTCATCCACGGAAGGTTCGGGGACGGCGTCGAACTCCTGGTCCAAGTCCTCGCCGGACTGCTGATCCTCAACGCTCATCTCTTCCACCTTCTCTCAGCTCCCATGGCAACTGGTCATAATCCGTCAATACTTGGCCCTCAAAAACCTCACCTTGCGGGAGTTCGTCCATCGCGTCAAGAATGAAGCCCCTGAATTTTCCAACCTCGGGAACGTCCGCCAGAACGGCTGTCCCGGAGTGCCCGGTATCCAAGGATATATTCCCCGAGTGCAATGACCGTTGGAGCATGCTCTGATGAACGCCCACGTTGCGGACCGCCATCAGTGAAACCTGCCAATCGCGACGCCGAAACATTCCGAATTTGGCAAGTATCCGCCTGCTCGTCAAGATGTACCTGATGGAGCGCCAGCGCAGCACGCGCTTGAGGCTGTAGCCAATCAACAACCACGCTGCGAGCACCACACAGATGCCCATCAGCCAAGGAGTCCATTCCACTGTAATGAATGGAGCGACCCGCTGGGCATTGCCCTTCACAATCCAGGCGCAGGCGTAGCCGGTCAGGGCTGGAGCAAGTACGAAGACCAGGACGGGAAAGAAGAGGGAACGCGACTGTTGCCGCGTGATGGTGATGACCTGCTCCCCCGGAAGCAGCTCTTTACGCATAACCGCTTTCCGTGGCGCGCAAGTGCACCACATCCCCGGCCGTTACGACGTGTTCCCTGCCGCCATGGTCCACCACCAGCAACGAGCCATGCTCATCGAGGCGTGAGGCATGCCCCACCAGTTCGTGATCGCCGGGCAAGTGCGCCCGCACTTCGCGGCCCAACGTGACCATGGCAGACTCAACACGTTTGTGCAGCGACGGTCCGCCGTCCAGACCGGCGGAAGGGTCTCCTTCGGAATTGCAGAAGCTGCGGTAAAGCCGGGCAAATCGCGAAAGGTAGCTCTTCAGCAGCGCGGTGCGGTCCGTCGTCGTGGCGCCTTCCAACGCGAGGGACGTTGCTGTTGGAACCGGCAACTCATCTTCCGCCAGGGTCACGTTGAGACCCACTCCGAGGATCACGGCAGGTACCGAACCGTCGCCCAGGGGTGTCATCTGCGCCAGGATTCCGGCGATCTTGCGACCCTTGACCAAGACGTCGTTGGGCCACTTGATCTCAGCGGTCACTCCGGCGGTTTCCTGCAACGCCTCGCGCAGGGCAACGGCCGCAAGCAGGGAAAGCCAGGAGTAGCTCTGTGTGGGCACGGGCATGCCCTCGGCCGTTACCGGACGCAGGACCATGGACACGGACACTGCCGAGCGCTCCGGTGATTCCCAGTGCCGGTCCAACCGTCCGCGCGCAGCCGTCTGGTGTTCGGCGGTCAACACCGCAAGATCAGCCCACTTTTTGGGCTCAACCGTGACGGCGCGCACCAGGTCCTGATTGGTGGAGCCCGTGGACGCGACAATGTTCAATTGGGAGATGCCCGTGGCCGACAGGAAGTCCGGCTGGAGCAGCGCATCGCGGTCCAAGGGAGAACGGGACGGCCCGGACGGGACCTGCGGTTCGCTGTTGTCTGGCTGTTCGGCATCCATAGCTGAATCCTATCCAGTTGCGGCGCTCCGGGATGGCCCGTGAACCGAAAAGCGTCTGGGAATCCGCCCAGAGAAATCCGTTCGGCGAAATCGACTCAGAGGAAGATGTCCGGAACCAGGCGGTCCTCGGGTGCGCCGAGGCTGTACGGCGCAAAGTCCGACACCCCAGCGGCGCGAAGGACTTCCTCGTCCGTGAAGAAATTCCCGGTTGCGCCAGTGCCAGTGAGCACCGCGTGCGCCGCGTCGGCCATGATCTCCGGGCCACGCGCCGCCTGCACGATTTGCTGCCCGCCCGGCATGTTCCGGATCGCGGCAGTATCAATCAAGGTGCACGGCCAGAGCGAGTTGACCGACACGCCGTCGTCCTTCAACTCTTCGGCGAGGCCCAGGGTGGTCAGGCTCATCCCATACTTGGCCATGGTGTAGGCCAAGTGCATGCCGGCCCATTTGGGTTCCAGGTTGAGGGGCGGGGACAGTGTGAGAATGTGGCCGTGAGCGGACTCCCGCAGGGCCGGCAGCGCCAGCTTGGAGAGCAGGAAAGTGCCACGGACATTGATGTCCTGCATGAGGTCGTAGCGCTTCATGTCTACGGCATCGGTGGGGGAGAGGTCGATCGCCGAGGCGTTGTTAACGACGACGTCGATCCCACCGAAACGCTCGACGGCGGCGGCCACCGCGGCAGCAACGTCGTCGTCGTTGCGGACGTCCCCCACCAACGGCAGTGCCTGTCCGCCGGCGGCGACCAGTTGATCCGCTGCCGTGAAGACGGTTCCCTCCAGCTTGGGATGGGGGTCGCCGGTCTTGGCCATGATCACAATGTTGGCACCGTCACGGGCCGCGCGGGTGGCGATCGCCAGTCCGATGCCACGGCTGCCACCGGACATGAGGATGGTCCTGTCCTTGAGCGAACCGGTAGCCACGTAGGGAGTCTCTGCCTGCGAAAGTGCGCGGGAAGCGTCGTTGCTTGAAGTCATGGGGACACTCTAGCCCAACTATGTTACCGACGGGTAACATAGTGAGGGATTTGGCTTGGACGCGGAAAATTGTAGGGTTTCTACAGCGGTTCGCGGCAAAGGCGTCACTAGACTGGCCATCGGGGCCTGTTCTTTGTACGGAAGCTACTTAACCGTGAACGAACTGTGCCAGCGAAAATCAGCTACAGAGCCGGAGACACTTGATGAGCCACGATCTGACAACGACAGCGGGAAAGATTGCCGACTTCCGCGACCGCCAGGCCCGTGCAGAACAGCCTTCCGGCCCGGAAGCGATTGAAAAGCAACACGCCCGCGGCAAGAACACCGCCCGCGAACGCATCGACCTCCTGGTTGATCCGGGCTCGTTCGTCGAGTTCGACGCCCTGGCCGTCCACCGCTCCACGGCCTTCGGCATGGAAAAGAAGAAACCCCTCGGCGACGGCGTGGTATCCGGATACGGCACCGTGGATGGCCGGCTCATCGCCATCTACAGCCAGGACTTCAGCGTCTACGGCGGCTCCCTGAGCCAGGTCAACGGCGAGAAGATCGTCAAGGTCCAGGAATTCGCCCTGCGCAATGGCTGCCCGGTTGTCGGCATCAACGACGGCGGCGGCGCGCGCATCCAGGAAGGCGTCGCCTCGCTGGCGATGTTCGCGGACATCTTCCGCAACAACGTCCACGCTTCCGGCGTGGTCCCGCAGATCTCCCTCATCATGGGCCCGTGCGCCGGCGGTGCCGCCTACTCCCCCGCCCTGACCGACTACGTGGTCATGGTGGACAAGACCTCCCACATGTTCATCACGGGACCGGACGTCATTAAGACCGTCACCGGCGAAGACGTGGACATGGAAACACTCGGTGGCGCCCGGCAGCATAACGCCACCACCGGCACCTCCACCTACCTTGCCTCCGATGAAGCAGACGCGATCGAATTCGTCCGCGAACTCCTGGACTTCCTCCCCTCCAACAACCTGTCCGAGGCCCCCGTCGTGGAGCACGACCAGGAACTGGAACTCAACGACGACGACCTCGCCTTGGACGGGCTGATCCCCGATTCCGCCAACCAGCCGTACGACATGCGCAAGGTCATCGAGCAGATCGTGGACGACGCGCACTTCCTGGAAATGCAGTCGCTGTACGCCCCCAACGTCATGATCGGCTACGGCCGCGTCGAGGGACACACCGTGGGCATCGTGGCCAACCAGCCCATGCAGTTCGCGGGAACCCTGGACATCTCCGCCTCTGAAAAGGCAGCCCGCTTTGTACGCCATTGCGACGCGTTCAACGTTCCCATCATCACACTGGTGGACGTCCCCGGATTCCTGCCCGGCAAGGACCAGGAATTCCAAGGCATCATCCGACGCGGCGCCAAGCTCCTGTACGCCTACGCCGAAGCAACGGTCCCCAAGCTCACTGTGATCACCCGCAAGGCCTACGGTGGCGCGTACATCGTGATGGGCTCCAAGAAGTTGGGCGCAGACCTGAACCTCGCCTGGCCCACCGCCCAGATCGGCGTCATGGGTGCCCAGGGCGCCGTGAATATCCTGTACCGTCGCGATCTTGCTGCTGTTGCCGAAGCTGGCGGCGATGTCGAGGCAAAGCGGGCCGAGATCATCCAGGGCTATGAGGAAGAACTCCTCAACCCGTACCAGGCCGCGCAGTTGGGCTACGTGGACGCAGTCATCGCTCCGTCCGACACGCGCCTCCAGATCATCCGCGGGCTCCGTGCCCTCCGCGACAAGCGCGCGAGCCTGCCCACCAAGAAGCACGGAAACATCCCGCTGTGAGCACTCCGAAGCACCGGGCTGATTCCGCGCCTGATCAGGTACCCGCTGCGCCGCTGTTTTCGGTGGTCAAGGGCGAACCGACGGCCGAAGAGCTCGCGGCGATTGCCGCCGTCGTGGTTTCCCTTGGCGCCCCTGAAGCGACGGCCGCTTCCACGCCGAATGTTCGGCATTGGGTGCGTCGCCAGCAGCTTCGGTTGGACCCGTCACCGGGCCCTGGCGCATGGAAGCGCAGCCGCGGCTAGTTTTCCCGCACATGGAAAAGTTCAACAACCCTTTCACGTAAGCGGCGACGCGGCTAGGCTCTGTGGGTGACTACTGCAAACACTCCTGTACGCCCAAAGTCCGCCATCGATGCCGTCGCTGACGCGTACACAGAAAAGTTGATCGAACTCAATCCCAGTTTCGCCACCACGCTGGGCTTGCCGGGACACGAAACCGAATACCAGGACTATTCCCCTGCCGGTGCCGAGGCCCATGCGGAGGCCACAAAGTTGGCATTGGATGCCTTGGCAGGCCTTGAGCCGTCCGATGATGTGGATGCCGTCACCCTCGACGCCATGCGCGAGCGGCTCGGCCTGGACCTGGAAATCCACGAGTCGGGTTGGGACCTCGCCGACCTGAACAACATTGCCTCTCCTGCCCAAGACATCCGCGCCATTTTCGATCTCATGCCTACGGACACCGTTGAACAGTGGGAGCACATTGCCGGCCGCGCGGCCAATGTTCCCGGGGCGATTGAAGGCTATCTTGAGTCCCTTCGCTCCGCTGCTGCCGACGGAAAAGTAGCCGCCGCCCGCCAAGTCCGGATCGTCGTCGAGCAGACCGGCCGCTACGCCGCTGAGGATGGTTTCTTCGCCAAAATGGCCGCTGCTGCCTCGGTGGGTGATGCGCCGCTGCCCACGGATATCCAGTCAAAGCTCGACGCCGGGACTGCGGCCGCGCGTTCTGCGTACAGCGCCTTGGGCGACTTCCTTCGGGACGAACTCCTGCCCCTGGCACCGGAGAAGGACGCAGTCGGGCGCGAACGCTACGCGCTGGCCTCGCGTTCATTCGTTGGCGCCGAAGTAGATCTGGAAGAGACCTACGCTTGGGGCGTTCAGGAGCTCGAGCGGCTCATCGGCGAGCAGGAGAAGATCGCCAACCAGATCAAACCTGGTGCATCGATCGAAGAAGCCAAGAGCATCCTCAACAACGATCCCGCCCGCCAGATCAAGGGCACAGATGCCTTGAAAGCCTGGATGCAGGAACTCTCCGACCGCGCAGTCTCCGAGCTGGCTGACGTCCATTTCGACATCCCGGACGTCATGAGAACTCTTGAGTGCATGATCGCCCCCACCGACGAGGGCGGCATCTACTACACCGGCCCTTCCGACGACTTCTCCCGGCCCGGACGTATGTGGTGGTCAGTGCCGGCAGGCGAAGACACCTTCACCACCTGGTCCGAAACCACCACCGTTTTCCACGAAGGGGTCCCCGGCCACCACCTTCAGGTCGCCACGGCAACCTACCGCCGGGAACTCTTGAACAACTGGCGCCGCAATGTCTGCTGGGTCTCCGGCCACGGTGAAGGCTGGGCGCTCTACGCCGAGCAGCTCATGCTGGAACTGGGCTACCTTAAGGACCCGGGCGACCACATGGGCATGTTGGATGGCCAACGGATGCGGGCAGCCCGCGTAGTGTTCGACATCGGTGTGCACTTGGAACTGCCCGTCCCCGAACGTTGGGGCACCGGCACCTGGACGCCGGAGAAGGGCTTCGACTTCCTCAAAGCCAACCTCGACATCAGCGAAGGCCAGCTTCAGTTCGAATTCACCCGCTACCTGGGCTGGCCGGGACAAGCTCCGTCCTACAAGGTGGGGCAGCGTCTGTGGGAGCAGATCCGTGCCGAGCTGGAGTCCCGTGAAGGCTTCGATCTCAAGTCCTTCCACAGCAAGGCGCTCAACATCGGCTCCGTCGGTTTGGACGTGCTGCGCCGGGCGTTGCTGGGCTGACTCGGCTCGAGTGCCTCCGGCCAGAGGCTGGGGCCACTCGGTGTGCCGCAAGCACAGCCAACAACTCTCCCGCGGCCGAGGTCAGCGCACCAATCGATAGTCGTGAGCCGACGGAATGCCGTTCCTAAGGTCCTTCATGACAACGCGGGAGAACCAGCCAATATCAAACTCATAATCTTTGCCAACTTCGAAAGAAGAAGCAGTTTCCTGTTGATTTTCAAAAGTTACACCGTGCGATACGGAAATCGTTCCACAGTTCGACGTTTCGACTAAAGTACCAGCGCTCGAAGCGGAGCCTCTGGAGCAGCCCATGCGGCCCCCGCCTTGCCGACAACCCAGGATCCCCCAGCGCCGGTCAAGAATCCGGTTCCGGCCGTGGCGAAGTACCCTCCGATGGTCTGATCTTGTTTATCGTCCAGGGCATAAGCCACGACGTTGCTTCCGGACCCGCCCACGCCGGCTGACAATGTGCTGCGAACGGTCGTGCTTCCCAGCACTGTGTTTGCCCTCGTCCAGAGAGACGACGTTGAGCCCATTGCCGTCGCCACACGGGTTGCGTTGGGAGCCCATGGGCGACCTTCTTCGCGCACGACTAACCGTCGATGGCACGCAAGCTCCCCGGGGGGCCCTCAACACCCTCCCCTGAGAGCAACGTCACAAAGCGGCGGGAATAACTTTTGCGCACGTAACATTTCTCAACGTCCGTTCGCTATGTTATTGGCCATGCACCTAACGTGTTCCGGTGAGCACCTCAACCAACACTTCCCCAGCAGCTGGCAAGAGCGGCTTCCGGCTCCCCAAGTGGGCCGGTTCCTTCGGCGTCCAGATCATCGCAGCCCTCATTGTGGGCCTCATCCTCGGCCTCATCGCCAAGTACACGGGCAGCACCAAGGCCTCCCCAAACGGCTTGGGGGCTACTCTCCAGACGATCGGCTCCAGCTACGTCTCCTTGCTGCAGACCGCCGTCGTTCCTTTGATTTTCACCGCTGTGGTGAGCTCCATTGCCAACCTGCGCCAGGTCTCCAATGCGGCGCGACTGGCATGGAACACCCTGCTGTGGTTCGCGATCACCTCGCTGGTATCGGTGCTGATCGGCATCGGCCTGGGCGTGCTCCTGCAGCCGGGCGCGGCAACCGGCATCACCGAAGAAGCCAAGTACGCCGGCAAGACCGGTGACTGGTGGGCGTTCCTGATCGGCCTCTTCCCGAAGAACTTCCTGGGACTTGGCGCCAGCTCCACTGTGACCGAGAGCGCCAACGCTGCCACCACCGTCAGCACCGCGGTCAACTTCAACGTGCTCCAGATCCTGGTGGTCGCGATCGCCGTCGGCGTTGCCGCACTCAAGGTTGGCAAGCAGGCTGAGGCCTTCCTGACGTTCAACGCTTCAGCTCTGGCCGTCATCCAGAAGGTCCTGTGGTGGATCATCCGCCTTGCTCCGCTGGGCACGGTAGGCCTGATCGGTAACGCTGTGGCCATCTACGGCTGGGACACCATCGGTTCCTTGGGCAAGTTCACCGCCGCCATCTACATCGGGCTGGCTCTGGTGCTGTTCGTCCTCTACCCCATACTGGTCCGCATTCACGGCCTGTCCATCAAGCAGTACTTCTCCGGCGTGTGGCCGGCCGTGCAGCTGGCGTTCGTCTCCCGTTCCTCGATCGGCACGCTGCCGCTCACGCAGCGCGTCACTGAACGGAACCTCGGCGTCCCCTCCGGCTACGCTTCCTTCGCCGTGCCGCTGGGCGCCACCACCAAGATGGACGGCTGCGCAGCAATCTACCCGGCGATCGCAGCCATCTTCGTGGCACAGTTCTTCGGCATCAACCTTGACTTCAGCCAGTACCTGCTGATCGTTCTGGTCTCCGTCCTCGGTTCCGCCGCTACGGCAGGTACCACCGGCGCCGTCGTCATGCTCACACTGACTCTGTCCACACTGGGACTGCCGCTGGCCGGCGTCGGCCTCCTGCTGGCTATCGACCCCATCCTGGACATGGGCCGCACCGCCGTCAACGTGGCTGGCCAGGCACTGGTCCCGGCCATCGTGGCCAAGCGTCAGGGCATCCTGGATGAGTCGCTGTACAACGCACCCCGCAACGGTGCAGCCTTCGCCGACGAGTACGCCGCCGACAAGGCAGCAGCCGAAAGCAACGAGCTCGAACTGGCCGACTCCAAGGCCTAGCTTCAGTCTTTTGACACGGCGTAAATCCCCCGGGGAGTCCTCCCCGGGGGATTTCCCTGTTTAAGAGGCCAAGACTGGATAGGCTCGGACCATGTTGATCGTCACTTCCAATGAAATCCCGGGCCACCGGATCGACGCCGTCTTCGGCGAAGTCATGGGCCTCACGGTCCGCTCACGGGACATCGGCTCGCAAATGCTTGCCGGCTTCCGCTCCCTCGGCGGCGGCGAGCTGCCCGAAATGACCAAGGCACTCTACGAAAGCCGCCAGGAGGTCATGGCACGCATGGTCAATGAAGCGCAGCAGCGTGGAGCCAATGCCATCGTCGCCATGCGTTTCGACACGTCCGAGATGGGCACCAACTGGACCGAGGTCTGTGCGTACGGAACCGCCGTGTATGTCCTGCCGCTGGGTGAGGGTGAGCCCGGGGCTACGGGACAGTCGGTCTACCTGACCAAGACCGCCGCCCAGCAGCCAGCCCAGCCCGCACAGCCGCAGCAGCCGGGCCAGCCAATTCCGCCGGCTCCGCCAACCCAGTTCTAGGCAGCCAGTCTCCAACCAATCCAGGATCCCGTCCTCGCCCGCTCCCCGTTCACCGGTGGGCGGAGCGGACGAGGGCGGGATTCTTTGCACCTACCAAAGCTCAAATTGCGCAGAGTGCAAACTTGCACTTAGTGTAAGTATGTGACCCAAACCAGCAACCACGGTGCCGCTGCGGAGTCGCCTGCCCATGCCGACGCCGCAGTCCCCACACGACGCGAACTCAACAAGGCGGCCACCCGCAGCTCCATCGCTTCCGCAGCCCTGGACCTTCTGCGTAGCAACGGGTCCGGCAATTTCACCGTCGAAGACATCGCAGCCAGCGCAGGGGTATCCCGGCGGACTTTCTTCAACTACTTCCCCAGCCTTGAAGCCGCCCTGGCATCAGTAGCCGACGGCTTCATGGACCACGCCTTGGAGCAGTTCCGGCTACGCCCGGCGGACGAGTCAATTCTCGAATCCGCCCAAGCAGCCCTCATGGCGCTGGCCGATCCCATGTCCGTGGCGCCCATGGCCGAGCTGTTCAGCCTGACCCAGGACAACCGCCAGCTGGCCCGCTCCGAGCTTGAAGCGTGGGAACACTGCACCGAGCAGATTATTGACGCCGCCCGCAGCAGGCTCGGCGCCGGCGTCAGCGAACTCTATCTCCACGCTCTGGCCGGCTCCGTGATTTCGTGCGGCAAAGCCGCAATGACCGTCTGGTTCGCCGACCGCGGCCCGGATCTCTCGGCGGAGTCCCTCGCGGTTCTTCGCCAGCACCTCATCGATGCGATGGGCCTCCTCGGCGCCGGCTTCGCGCCGCCGTCGGACTCTGTCTCCACAGCGGCAGCAGCCTCACCCTCCGTTCCAACCACCACAGATCGGTTCTGATATGGCCTCGTTCCTCTACCGTCTCGGCAAGTTTTCGTATCGGCGCCGCTGGCTGGTCATCTCCATATGGCTGGCCGTCATGGTGGCAGTGGGCGGCTCGGCCGCAGCGTTCCACGGCACCATGTCCAACAACTTCACCATCCCCGGGACCGAAACCCAGCAGATGGCGGACAAGCTCAAGGAAGCCCTCCCTGATTCATCGGGCGGCTCGGCCAGCGTGGTCTTCGACGCCGGAGATGCCGGTTTCGACCAAACCAAGAAGGACGCAGTGGCCGCTGCCCTGACAAAGCTTGAAGCCATGCCTGACGTGCAAGGAACGGTGAACCCGTTCACCACGCAGGAGCAGCTGGACAAGTCAGCCGGCGAGATCGCAGCCGGTGAAGCCAAGGCCGCTGAGGGCAAGGCACAGCTTGACGCCTCCCGCGCACAGCTGGAAGCGGGCGAGACCCAACTCGCCGGGGCGGAACAGCAACTGGCTGCCTCAGGCCTCACACCCGCACAGATCGAAGCCCAGCTGGCTCCACAGCGCGCCGAACTTGCTGCCGGCAAGGAAAAGCTCGACGCCGGAGCCAAGGAAGCTGCCGACGGCGCCGCCGCATTGGCTCTGGGCAAGCGACAGCTCGAAGCCTCCGAAGGCCTCCGTTTTGTCTCCAGCGACAACAAAGCCGCAGTAGCCCAGGTCCAGTTCAAGACCTCGATCAACGCCGTTGACCCCGCCGTCCGCGAAGAGGTCCAGGAGATCGTCCACGGCGTCTCATCGGCCGGCGTCACGGCCTATGCCAGCAAGGAAATCACCGAGGACGTCTCGGAGATTTTCGGGATTGCTGAAATCGTGGGCGTCGCCGTCGCGGCCATGGTCCTGATCCTGATGCTCGGAACCCTCATCGCAGCCGGGCTTCCTCTCCTGATGGCCCTGATCGGCGTAGCTGTAGGTGTGGGCGGAACGTTTGCCCTCACCAGCGTCATCGACATGAGCTCCATCTCCCCGATGCTTGCCCTGATGCTCGGCCTCGCGGTGGGCATCGACTACTCCCTGTTTATCGTCAACCGCCACCGCACCCAGCTGCTGGCCGGCATGGACGCGGAGGAATCCGCTGCATTGGCTACGGGTACTTCCGGTAACGCTGTGTTGTTCGCCGGTCTCACCGTCATCATCGCCCTGGCTGCGCTGGTGGTCCCCGGCCTGCCGTTCCTCGCAGTCATGGGTGTTGCCGCCGCGGCGACAGTTGCGGTCGCCGTCGTCGTCGCTTTGACCCTGACGCCCGCCGTTCTGGCCCTGATCGGCCGCCGACTCATCTCCAAGCGCGCTTGGGCCAAGGCCGCAAAGCACAATGCTGAGCCCGGCCACGAAGCCGCCGACCGCGAGCTCGAAGAGAAGCGCAGCAGCGGCGGCTGGGGCGGCATGGTGACGCGCCATCCTTGGGTTTCACTTATTGCCAGCGTGGTCCTGCTGGGCGCCTTGGCGTTGCCGGCCTCCCAGCTGCGTTTGGCACTTCCCGACGGCGGATCCGAGCCCGTGGATTCGCAGGCTTTCAAGGCTTACGACCTCACCCGCAGCAGCTTCGGGGAAGGCGTGACGGGACCGATCATCGTGGTCGGCGAGTTCCCGGAAGGCCTCAGCGAGAACGACGCCAAGAATAAGCAGTTTGACGTGGCGGACCAGCTTCGCAGTGTTGAGAATGTCGTCGCAGCCGTGCCCATTGCCCTGAGCGAAGACCGCCGCACCACCGTCTTCCAGGTCATTCCGAAGGAAGGTCCGGCCAGCGCCGGCACCGTGCAGGTGGTGTCGGATCTCCGGGCCAAGGGCTCAGCAATTCAGGACGACATGGACGTGACCATCGGCCTGACCGGGCAAACCGCGGGCAACATTGACGTCTCCAACAAGCTCGGGGCTGCCTTGCCACCGTACTTGGCGATCGTCGTCGGCCTTTCCCTGCTCCTGTTGCTCCTGGTATTCCGTTCAATCGTGGTCCCGCTGCTGGCTACCGGCGGATTCCTGCTCTCCCTGGCCGCTGCGTTCGGCGCCGTGGTTGCTGTGTACCAGTGGGGCTGGCTGGGAGGGATCTTCGACGTCGCCAACCCGGGCGCGGTGCTGAGCTTCCTGCCCATCATCCTGATCGGTGTACTGTTCGGCCTCGCCATGGACTACCAGGTGTTCATCACCTCAGGCATGAGGGAATCATTCATGCACGGTGAGTCCGCCAAGCACGCAGTGCGTTCCGGCTTCAGCCATGCCGCTGCTGTGGTCACCGCAGCCGCGATCATCATGGTCAGCGTGTTCTCCGGCTTCATCTTCAGCCACCTCACCATGGTCCGGCCGCTCGGCTTCGCCATGGCGTTCGGTTTAAGCACGCGGAAGGTGATAGGGGGTCGGCGGGATAAGCGCGGGAAGTGAGAGATGTTTGGTATTAGGCTGGGTGGCGTGACCCGATTGATTCTCGCCTCCCAGTCCCCCGCCCGCACCAAGCTGCTCACGGAAGCCGGGATCCAGCACGACGTCCTGGTCTCGGACGTGGACGAGGATGCGGTGCAGGCCAAGTACGGCGTGACGGACGCGCATGACACCGCGCTGCTTTTGGCACGGGCCAAGGCAGAGGCCGTTGCCGCGCTCCCCGAGGCCGAGGGCGCCCTGGTTATCGGTTGCGACTCCGTCTTCGAGTTCGACGGCGAGTCCCACGGCAAGCCTTACACCGCGGACGTGGCACGGGAGCGGATGCTGCGGATGAGTGGCTCGCATGGAGTGCTGCACACCGGACACTGGCTGGTGGACTGCAGGGATACCGAAGCAGATGCGGACGAGAACGAGACTCCCGAAGGAACCGGCGCCACGGTAGGGGCCGTATCCAGCGCCGAGGTCCACTTCGCCCAAATGAGCACCTACGACATCGACGCTTACATCGCCACCGGCGAACCACTCCACTGCGCCGGCTCCTTCACTATCGACGGCTTGGGTGGGGCCTTCATCCGCAAGGTCGACGGCGACCCGCACGCCGTCGTCGGGCTTTCCATCTCTACGCTGCGGGACCTGCTGGTCCACGCGAACGTGGGAATCACCGAACTCTGGGACAACGACGAGCAGTAGACGCCATTTGTAGCAACCCTACAAAGGAACATCGCCTCACACACGGAATCCCCCATCAATATGGGCGGAACCCTCACAATCGCGCTAGGCTCCCTGAAGGACAGAAGGAGTCAACAACTTGTCAGCTAACCCGGCGCAGCCCATTTCCAGCCCTCTTACCAAGGTCTTGATTGCCAACCGCGGCGAAATCGCGGTCCGCATCATCCGAGCCGCCCGGGACGAAGGCATCGCCTCCGTAGCGGTCTACGCCGACCCCGACCGTGATGCCCTCCATGTCCGCCTCGCCGACGAAGCCTACGCTTTGGGCGGCAACACCGCCGCCGAGTCGTACCTGGTGATGGACAAGATCATCGACGTCGCCAAACAGTCCGGCGCGGACGCCATCCACCCCGGCTACGGCTTCCTGGCGGAGAACGCCGAGTTCGCGGCCAAGGTCATCGACGCCGGCATCACCTGGATCGGCCCCTCCCCCGCAGCCATCTCAGCCTTGGGCGACAAGGTCCAGGCCCGCCACATTGCCGAAAAGGTTGGCGCTCCCCTGGTCCCCGGCACGGCTGATCCCGTGGAATCTGCAGACGAAATCCTGAAGTTTGCCGAAGAATTCGGCCTCCCCGTTGCCATCAAGGCAGCATTCGGTGGTGGCGGTCGCGGCATCAAGGTCGCCCGTACCATGGACGAAATCCCCGAGCTCTACGAATCTGCGGTCCGCGAAGCCACGGCAGCCTTCGGCCGCGGCGAGTGCTTCATCGAGCGCTTCCTCGATGCTCCGCGCCACGTTGAAACCCAGTGCCTTGCCGACGCGTTCGGCAACGTCGTGGTGGTCTCCACCCGCGACTGCTCACTGCAGCGCCGCAACCAGAAGCTCGTTGAGGAAGCCCCGGCTCCCTACCTGAGCGAAGAGCAGGTCAAGAGGCTTTACGAGTCCTCCAAGGCCATCCTGAAGGAAGCCAACTACCTCGGCGCCGGAACCTGTGAGTTCCTGGTGGGCCAGGACGGCACCATCTCCTTCCTTGAAGTCAACACCCGCCTCCAGGTAGAGCACTGCGTTTCGGAAGAAGTCACGGGCATCGACCTCGTCCGCGAGCAGTTCCGCATCGCCCGCGGCGAAGCACTCGGGTACGACGATCCCGAGGTCCGCGGCCACTCCTTCGAGTTCCGCATCACCGGCGAAGATCCGGGCCGCAACTTCATGCCTGCTCCGGGCACCATAAGCACGTTGAAGAACCCGACAGGACCCGGGATCCGGATCGACTCCGGTATCGAGCAGGGTGACGTCATCAGCGGCAACTTCGACTCCATGCTCTCCAAACTGATTGTCACCGGCGCTTCCCGCGAGCAGGCTCTCCAGCGTTCCCGCCGCGCCCTGGAAGAGATGGTTGTTGAGGGTATCCCCACCGTCATCCCGTTCGACCTCGCCGTGGTCACCGACCCCGATTTCGCTCCCGCTGAAGGACCGTTCAAGGTTCACACCCGCTGGATCGAAACCGAGTTCGTCAACAGCATTCCGGCATGGTCGGCCACGGGCACCGGTGCTGAAGCGCCCGACGCCGGTGAGCGCCAGCGCGTCGTCGTCGAGGTTGGCGGCAAGCGCCTTGAGGTCGTCCTGCCGTCGGGCCTGGGTGGCAGCGTCGCCGCGGTCTCCAGCGGTTCAGGTGCCAAGGGCGGAAAGTCCAAGAAGCGTTCCCGCTCGGCCGGCGCCACGGCTGCTGCAGCTGGCGGCAACGCCCTGACCTCCCCGATGCAGGGCACCATCGTCAAGGTGGCAGCCGCTGAGGGCGACGTGGTGGCCGAGGGCGACCTGATCGTGGTTCTCGAAGCCATGAAGATGGAGCAGCCCCTCACCGCCCACAAGGCAGGCACAGTGCGTGGCCTCGCCGCCACCGCCGGCGAGACCGTCGCGGCTGGCGCCGTCGTTATTGGGCTACTTAGGCAACGTTGTTCTCGTAGTCCATGTCCTTGGTTTCACGGGTCAGCCAAAGAGCAATGAACGTGATCACCGCGGCGACTGCCATGTAGACACCCACCAGCCAGGTGCTGCCGTTCGCGGCAGACCAGAGCGCGATGGCAACGAACGATGCCGGAGCCGCCCCGATCATGGACGACAGGTTGTACGCCACGGCAGAACCGGTGTAGCGGACGTTCGCGGGGAACAGCTCCGGAAGGATGGCTGCCATGGGCCCGAACGTCAGGCCCATGAGCGTGAAGCCCACGATCAGGCCAACCATCGCCGCTGCCTGGCCCGGACCAAACATGGTGAACCAGAGCGCGCCGAACACGAAGATCCCGGCGGTGACACCCAGCAGGAACTTGCGGCGGCCCCACTTCTCCGCGAGCGGTCCGGAGACCACCGTGAAGATGCCGAAGAAGACGACGCCGATGATCAGCATCCACAGGAAGTCGGACCGGGTGATGCCAAGGCCGGGGACGAACGCCGCGACCTGGTCCGCGGTCATGGGCTTGCCTGCCTTTTCGGCTGCGGCCTGCGCGCCGGCCAAGGTGGGCTTGGTGCCGTAGGACAGCGTGAACGTGGTCATGATGTAGAAGAGCACGTAGGTAGCAAACATGATGAAGGTGCCTGCCACCACGGGGCGCCAGTGGCTCTTGAGCGTGGCAGCGAGGGGCAGCTTTTGGACCTTGTCCTGCTCGATCACCTTGGTGAAGGATGCGCTCTCCACCAGCTTCAGGCGGACGTAGAGTCCGACGATCACCAGCACGGCGCTCAGGATGAACGGAACACGCCAACCCCAGGCCAGGAACTCTTCGGCACTCAGGGCCACGTTCATCCAGATGAAGATGACGTTGGCGATGATGAAACCGATGGGAGCACCCAACTGCGGGAAGGTGCCGTAGATGGCCCGCTTGCCCTCGGGAGCATTTTCGGTGGCCAGCAGAGCCGCACCGGACCACTCTCCACCCAGGGCAAGGCCCTGGAAGAAGCGCAGGATCACCAGCATGATCGGGGCGAGGATTGCCCATCCCGGCATGGATGCCGTGGGCAGGAGTCCAATAAGGAACGTGGCAATACCCATGGTCAACAGCGAAGCAACCAAGGTGCCCTTGCGGCCGATCTTGTCACCGAAGTGGCCGAAGACCACGGCACCGATGGGACGCGCGAAGAAGGCAACACCAAAGATGGCAAACGCACTGAGGAGAGCATTGATGTCAGTGGCGTCGGGGAAGAAGAGCTTCGGGAAGACGAGTACCGACGCGGTGGCATAGGCATAGAAGTCGTAGAACTCGATCGTCGTGCCGATCAGGCTCGCGAAGATCACCTTGCCCCGCGAGTTCACTGGCTTAGTGGACTCGCCTTCCTTGGATGGTGCGGTGGAAGACATGTATTAGCAGCTTTCGTTCACGCCGGCCGATGCCCCAGGAGCCTACCCGGCGAAGGTTTATTCGAGAGTTCAATAATAGTTCCGGCTGTCCATTGACCGGACAACCAAGTCCAACATGCGGACGCGCAGGAAAATCTCATCCTGTGGTCCGGGCCACATTACCTCACCATGGCCTCACGCGCCGGTGACCCCTCCGATAGGGAAATGTCACAGCACGTTTACAAACGGCGCCCGTCCACGAAATGCACGAAACCTACCTTGGAATAACAACGTCCCCCACCAAGGAGCCACTCCGTGACTGTTGACCGCTCCGCAGAAGAACTGGCCCCCGCCCAGTCCACTGCCACCGCAGCCCCCGCCCTTGAACACCGCCCCGGCCGCTGGATTGCCAACTGGGATGCCGAAGACAAGGGCCAGTGGGAAGCCGAAGGCCGGTCCATCGCCAAGCGCAATCTCTACTGGTCGATCTTCGCCGAATTCCTCGGTTTCGTCGTCTGGCAACTGTGGTCCATCGTGGTGGTCCAGCTGCCCGCAGCCGGCTTCACCTTTGATACCAACCAGATCTTCTGGCTCATCTCCATCCCCAGCCTGGTAGGCGCTACGCTCCGAATCCCGTACACCTTCATGGTTCCCAAGTTCGGTGGCCGGAACTGGACCATCGTCTCCGCCCTCCTCCTCCTGATTCCCACCACGGGCCTGGCCATCTGTGTCTCGAACCCGGAAACGCCCTTCGGCGTCATGCTCCTGATGGCCGCACTCGCCGGTTTCGGTGGCGGTAATTTCGCCAGCTCGATGGCCAACATCACCTTCTTCTACCCCGCCCGCGAAAAGGGTTGGGCGCTGGGCCTGAACGCAGCCGGCGGAAACCTGGGTGCCGCCGTCGCGCAGCTCGTTGTTCCCATCGCCATCACCCTGCTGGCGGCCGGAACGGTGAACCTGCCGATGGCTGGCATCATCTGGATTCCGCTGATCATCATCGCCGCCTTTGGCGCCTACAAGTACATGAACAACCTCACCAGCGCCAAGGGTGATGTGGCCGGCTCGCTGGCCGCCCTGAAGGAACCGCACCTGTGGATCATGGCGTTCCTGTACATCGGCACCTTCGGTTCCTTTATCGGCTTCGCAGGCGTCTTCCCCAAGCTCATCAAGGACTACTTCCCGGACTTCTCGTCCATCCATGTCGGCGCAGTTGCACTCTCGTTGGCCTTCCTCGGCCCGCTGGTTGGCTCCCTGGCCCGCCCCTATGGTGGCCGTATGGCTGACCGCATGGGTGGGGCACGGATGACCATTGCTTCGTTCGCCTCCATGGCCGTCATCACCCTGACCATGATCTGGACGTTGCCGCTGAAGAACTTCTGGCTCTTCCTGACCTTGTTCCTGCTGCTCTTCCTGGCCAGCGGGTTTGGAAACGGTGCAACGTACCGGATGATCCCCGTCATCTTCGCAACGTCCAGCCGGGCAGCACGCTCCGGAGCACCCAGTGCCACCACCGCGCGGCTCGCGTCCTCCTCCCTGGGCCTGATCTCCGCGATCGGCGCCTACGGCGGATTCGTCATCCCGCAGGTACTCAATGCCTCCAATACGGCCAGCGGCTCCTACACCCCGGCGTTCTACGGATTCGTTGGAGCCTATGTCCTGATGCTCACCGTCTGCTGGGTCTGCTACATCCGCCCCGCCCAGAAGCGCAACACGATCGGACACATCTAGATGCCCAACGGCGCCGATACCCACTGCCCCTACTGCGCGCTCCAGTGCGCCATGACGCTGACCCCGGCTGCACCCGCAGTTCCGAGGGCAGCGGCAACGCCCGCCGCAGAACCGGCCACACCCGCCGTGCCCTTGGAAGTTTCCGGGCGCGACTTCCCCACAAACCGGGGCGGGCTGTGCCGCAAAGGCTGGACATCGGCGTCGTTGTTGCATCACAACGGCCGCGTCACGGAGCCGATGCTCAAAGGTTCCGACGGCGTGCACCAGCCCATCTCCTGGGACCAGGCGCTCATGCTCATCACCGCAGCCGTCAAGGACACCCAGGCTCAGTACGGAAATGATGCCGTGGGAGTCTTCGGGGGTGGCGGCCTCACCAACGAGAAGGCTTACCTGCTGGGCAAGTTCGCCCGCCTCGCCCTGAGGACGTCCCGGATCGACTACAACGGCCGGTTCTGCATGTCGTCCGCGGCCGCCGCCGGCAACCGCGCCTTCGGCGTGGACCGCGGTCTCCCCTTCCCCGTCACGGACCTCGACACCGCGTCGGTGATCCTCATGCTCGGTTCAAACGTTGCCGAGACGATGCCGCCGTTCGTCCAGCACCTGCAGGGCGCGCGCGATGCCGGTGGGCTGATCGTGGTGGACCCCCGCCGCTCGGCTACTGCAGCGTTCACGTCCGACGGCGGCGGCCTCCACCTGCAGCCGACGCCCGGCACCGATTTGGCCCTCCTTTTGGGCATCAGCCATGTGGTGGTCCACGAAGGGCTCACCGATGCCGGGTACATCGCTGAGAACACCAGCGGCTACGCGGCCGTGGTTCGCAGCCTCTCTGCGTTCTGGCCGGAGCGCGTCCAGTCCATCACCGGCGTCCCCGCCACCCTCATCCGCGAGACGGCCCGACGACTGGCCCAAGGCGCCCGCGCCGGTGGCAGCTACGTCCTCAGCGGCCGCGGCGTGGAACAGCACGTAGACGGCACCGATACCGCTACTGCGGCAATCAACCTCAGCCTGCTCCTTGGACTGCCCGGCTCAGCCCGCAGCGGCTATGGCACGCTCACCGGCCAAGGCAACGGCCAGGGCGGCCGCGAGCATGGCCAGAAGGCGGACCAGCTCCCGGGCTACCGCAAGATCACCGACCCCGCAGCGCGCGCCCACGTCGCCGGCGTGTGGGGAGTCGATGAGTCGCTCATCCCCGGCCCCGGCCTGCCCGCCGTCGAACTTCTCAAGTCGCTCGGACAACCCGACGGCGTCCGTTGCCTCTTCGTGCACGGCGCCAATGTGGCGGTGTCCGCCCCGGACACCAACGCAGTGATCCATGGTCTTCGCAGCCTGGACTTCCTGGTGGTTTGCGACTTCTTCATGTCCGAGACCGCTGCCGAAGCTGACCTCGTTTTGCCGGTTACCCAGTGGGCCGAGGAAGAGGGCACGCTGACCAACCTCGAAGGCCGCGTGATCCGTCGCCGGCGTGCGTTGACGCCTCCCCCGGGTGTCCGGAGCGAGCTGTGGCTCATGGCCCGGCTGGCAGAGCTGCTTGAGGCCCCGTCCACTTTCAGCGACGATCCTGAAACTGTTTTCGAGGAGCTACGGCTGGCTTCTGCCGGCGGCTTGGCCGACTACTCGGGCATCGACTACGCCATGCTGGACCGGGGCGAAGCTGCCTACTGGCCCTACCCTGTGGGCAGCACCGGCACCCCGCGGCTCTTCGGCGATGGGTTCGCCCACGCCGATGGCCGCGCAATGATGGTTCCCGTCACTCCCTCCAAGCGGGCTGTGCGTTCCTTTGCGGACGACTCCCTGGCACTCGCCACGGGCCGGCTGCTGGAGCACTACCAGTCCGGCGCCCAGACCCGCCGCGTGAGCGAGTTGATGGCGTCGCAGCCGCAGGCCCGGCTCCTCATCCACCCGGGCACAGCAGCTGCCCGCGGTATCGCCGACGGCGACTACGCCACCGTCACGAACGAGCGCGGCGAAGTACTTTGCCGCGCTGAACTCAGCACGACAGTCCGACCGGACACCGTCTTCCTGCCGTTCCACTTCCCCGGCCAGGAAAACGCCAACCGCCTCACCGAAGCGGCAACAGACCCCATCTCCGGCATGCCGGAATTCAAGACCAGCCGGGTATGGGTCCGGCGGGCAGTCTCCACAAAGGATCTGGCCTCGAGCACAGTTCCTGCCGGGACGCGACTGCCACTGCACGTCAAGGAGGCATCATGAGCGAACGCATTGTTGTAGTTGGATTCGGGCCTGTGGCATCGCGGCTCATTGACGAACTGCTCCCCGCCGTTCGCACTGGACTGGTGCAATTGCTGGTGGTGGGTCAGGAGATCGAGGCTGCATACAACAGGGTCATGGTTGCTGAGCTCGGCGTTGGCCGCACCACAGCAGAGGCTTTGGCGATGGCCGATGCGTCCGAGTTGACGTCCGACGGCGTTGACGTCCGGTTGGGCATCAAGGTCAAGCGGATCGACCGTGCCCGCCAGCACGTAGTCCTCTCGGACGGCACCACTGAACACTACGACCGTTTGGTGTTCGCCACTGGTTCCCGTCCTGTGATTCCCAACCTGACCGGACTCAACCCGGATCCCTCCCGGCCCGTCCTTCCGGCCGGAGTTACAGCTTTGCGTGATCTGCGGGATGCCGCCGTGCTTCGCGCCGCGGTTGCCGAAGGCAAACGTGTTGTGGTGCTGGGTGGCGGCGTGCTGGGTCTTGAGACCGCCCTCGCGGCCGCCGAAGAGGGTGCCCAAACCACGGTGGTGCACAACGGGCCCTTCCCCCTGGGACGCAGCATCGACCGCGGCAGTGGCTCCGTCCTCACCAACAGCCTGCGCGCCGGTGGCGTCCGGATGGCCGGCAACGCACGTTCCACCGGCGTGGAGACGGCCGGACCCGGCGGCAGTTTCTCGGCCTTGCTGCTGGATGACGGTTCCGCGATCGACGGCGATCTGCTGGTGTTGTCCTGCGGTGTCCGGCCCCGTATCGAACTGGCTGAGGGATGTGGGCTTCCTGTCGCCTCCGGCATTCTGGTGGACCACCATCTCCGGACGTATCACGAGCCGCACATGTTCGCGATCGGTGACTGCGCGGAAGTGCGCTGCCCGGACGCTTCCTGCGTTGATTGCCGTACCGCAGGTGGGCCTTCCGGCTTGGTGGGCCCGGGGTGGCGCCAGGCCGAATGGCTGGCCGAGTACTTGGTGGTTCTGGCCCGTGACGGCCAGGCTGCCGCGGATGCACTGGAGGCGTTGCCCAAGGAGAAGCCCGGAGTGGTGGTCTTGAAGGCGCGGGGCATCAACCTTGCAGTGGCCGGCGACAACCAGGCCGATCCTTGGGATGAGGAGTTGTTGGAAGCCGGCGCTGTTGCCGGACGTGCCCGTCGGCAGATCTCCCAATGGGCAGATCCGGAGCACGGCCGTTACGTGAAGATGACCACGCGCGGCGGGGTCCTGGAGGGCCTCGTAGCTGTGGGCATGCCCAGGACTGCAGCTGAACTCGTGGTGCTGTTCGAGCGTTCCTCTGAGTTGCCTGCCGACCGGTCCTTGCTGCTCCGGCTCGATGGGCCTGACCAGCTTGACGCCGGCGCAACCAGCAACGATCCCCAGCGGACCGTGTGCCGTTGCGCAGGGGTCAGCGCGGCCAGCATCGAGGACTCCGTTGTTGAAGGCTGCAGCACGGTCGGCGAGGTCTCCAAGGCCACCCGCGCCGGAACTGGCTGTGGAGGATGCCATGAGGACATCAAGGGGATCATCGAAAAACATTTCCAAGCGGCTGCCGCCTGACGCCGCGTAGCTCTCTAGACTTCTCGGGTGAACATCTCCGAACAAGCACCCGGCGTCTTTTTCGTGGAGGGACCGGCGTCCAACTGGCTCATTGTCCGTGACGACTCAGGCTTCATCCTGATCGACGGCGGCTACCCCGCCGACCGTGACCTGGTCTTGGAGTCCGTCCGTGGGCTCGGCCTGGATCCCGCGGCAGCCAAGGCAATGTTGATCACGCATGGACACGTGGACCATACAGGATCCGCCGCCTACTTCTCCCGAACCTTTAGCACACCCATCCTCTGCTCCCCCGAGGAACTTGCCCATGTGCAGGGCAAAGAGAAGCATCAGGTCACGTTCGGCCAGGTCTTGGTCCGGGCGTGGCGGCCCAAGGTGTTCCACTGGATGCTGCACGTCATCAATGCCAAAGCCCTCCAAGCAGAGCCGGCCACACGGGCCGAGGCCTGGACCCAGGAGAGGCTCCAAGGCCTGCCGGGAAAGCCGGAAGCGATCCTTCTTCCCGGCCACACCCCGGGCAACGTTGCTTTGCTGCTGCCAACCGCCCGGGCGATCGCCGTGGGAGATTCGTTCGTCAGCGGGCACCCGATCAGCCCTATGTCCGGCCCGCAGATGTTGCACTGGATGTACCACTCGGACCCGGCGGCGGCGTTAGGGGCTACCCATCGGCTCGATGATGTTGACGCTTCAGTGGTCCTCCCGGGACACGGCCCTGCCTTGAATATGCCCCTCGCTGAAGCCCTTTCGGCGCTGCGCAAGCAGTACTGAGCCGGTCTACTCAGCCAAGAGCTCGTCCGCCAAGGCCGAAGCGAAGGCAGTGACCAAAGCCGATTTGCGGCGCCCGGCCATGGTCTGGATTTGTCCCTCCCGCTGGAGGAAGACCGTGTTGTCCACGGGAATGAAGACAAGACCAGCGTCTTCGCGTGCCGGGACCGTGAACCTGCTCATCAGCGCCACTCCAGCGCCGCTCCGGGCAAAGGCAAGAATGGGTCCCACTTGATCCGTTTCCAGGACGATCTCAGGGCTAAGTCCTTCCCGCTGGACGGCGATATCAAAGAGCTCACGCTGGGTAATCCCTCGTCCGGGGAGGGCAAGTTTTTCCTCGCAAAGTTCCTTGAGAGACACCGAATCCCGAGCTGCCAGCCGATGATCGCGCGTGACGGCAGCCAAGGCAGGAGCCGGTAAGGAATACTCCACAGTGACATCACGCTGGGGCCCGAGGGCAAACACCGCGGCAATGTCAGCCTTGCCGTCGATCACTTGACGCGTGGCCTCTGCTGAGGGCACGACCACCAGGTTGAACACAACGTCGCTGTAGCTGGCTACCATCGTTGCGATGGCCGCCGGCACCCTGCAGTGAGCCAGCCCTTCCGCACTGGCAACCTTGATGACGCTGGTTCGCCGAGACTCCGTATCCCGCAGTTCCTGGAGCAGAGATTCTCCTTCGAGTTCGCTCCTGCGGGCATGCGCCAACACCAATCGCCCAGCCTCGGTAAGCATCATGCCCCGCGGGTGCCTGAGGAAGAGCGGAGCTCCGGCCGAGGATTCCAGCTTGCTCATTTGACGGCTGATGGCTGATGGCGAGACGTGGAGGATTTCTGCGGCCTCAGTGATGGATCCGGTACCGGCGACCTCGCGGAAATAGATCAGCGATGTTGGCAACAGCTGCACGTCGCACGCTTCCCTTCGGTTTGCATTCAAGTCAAAGCTTATTGAGAAAAGGATACTGGTTAGTGAGTCAGGCCACATCTAGAGTCGGAGTTAGCCACCACGATTCGAGGAACGAAGCCCATGACTCTACGCACCGAAATCCTTGCTGCAGCTAATGATCACATCGACTCTGGAACGTTTCTCAGTGAACTGCGCACAGCGGTCTCCTACCCGACAGAGAGCGGCAAGCCTGAGGGAAGAGATGCACTGAATGCATATCTGGACGACATCCTCACCCAGTTGTTGGAGGACATGGGGTGCGCCGTGGATCGGTGGGACCGGTGGGACGGCAGCGACAACTCGTTCCTGCTCGGCACCCGCATGGAAAGCCCTGAGCTCCCCACGGTCCTCTGCTACGGACACGCCGATGTGGTGGACGGCCACGAGGGACGGTGGGCGGGAGGCCGTAATCCGTGGGAAGTTTCCGTTCAAGAAGGTCACTGGTACGGCCGGGGCACCGCCGACAACAAGGGCCAGCACTTGGTAAACCTGGCAGCCCTCCGACTTCTGCTTGCCCACCAGGGAAAGCTTGGTTTCAATCTCAAATTCCTGTTCGAATGCGGCGAAGAGATCGGCTCGCCCAACCTGGCCGAGTTCGCGGCCTCGCACCAGGATGAGCTCTCCGCGGATGTCTTCATCGCATCCGATGGTCCCCGCCTCAACGCCCATACTCCGACGATCTTCCTTGGCGCCCGGGGCGGCGCAAGCTTTGAGCTCACGGCCAAGCTGCGGCCCAGCTCTTACCACTCGGGCAACTGGGGCGGGCTCCTTCGGAATCCGGCCACCACCCTGGCAGCCGCCATCGGCACACTGGTGGACGGACATGGCCGGGTTCAGATACCCGGCCTGCTGCCTGTAGCGCTACCGGGCTCCGTCCGGCGAGCCCTTGCCGGCGTCGAAATCTTGCCGGGGCCCGAAGACCCTGCCGTTGATGAGGGCTGGGGCGATGAGAGCCTCAGCCCTGCTGAGCGGGTCTACGGCTGGAACACGCTGGAAGTCCTGGCCCTGGGCGCTGCTGACCTGGAAAACCCCGTCAACGCCATTCCCGGAACCGCGCAAGCAATCCTGCAACTTCGATACGTCACCGGAACAGACACCAACGGGTTGGAGCGCCGACTTCAGGACCATCTGGACGCCAAGGGCTTTGACATGGTCAAGGCCCGGGTCACCACGGTCTTTCCTGCCAGCAGGTTGGACCCGGACAATCCTTGGGTTGCCTGGGCCAGCCAGTCCATCACGGAGACCACGGGCACGGCACCGGCGATCCTGCCCAACATTGGCGGCTCCCTCCCCAACCACGTTTTCGAAGACATCCTGGGGCTGCCGACACTCTGGGTCCCGCACTCCTACCCCGGCTGCCTGCAGCACGCGCCCAACGAACACATGCTCGAGTCCATCGCCCGCGAAGGCCTGCAGATCGCGTGCGGGCTCTTCCACGATCTAGGCCAAGCCCAGGTTCCTGTCCTGGAGCAACGCCGCACAGCAGCCCACGCCTGAATCCCACTACGTATCATCGAGGGAACACCATGACAACAACGCCCAACGCCGGTCCTGCGCAGCAGCCGGCACCTGTTGGCATCAACGACGACGTTAAACGCCCGCAGTCCAGGAAATCGACCACGCGAGGAATTGCCGCCGCGACGGTCGGTAATGCCCTGGAGTGGTTCGACATGGGCATCTATGCCCTGCTTGCCATCTACATCGGCCGCAATTTCTTCCCGGCCGAAAACCCGGCAGTGGAGCTAATCCAAGCCTTTGCCGTCTTTGGCGCCTCCTACCTGATCCGTCCCCTGGGCGGCCTCATCCTTGGCTCGTACGCAGACAGGAAGGGTTTGAAAAAGGGCCTCATGCTGACCATCCGCCTGATGGTGATCGGCACGGCGATGATCGCCTTCATGCCTGGCTACGACCAGATTGGCATGCTCGCCCCGATCGGCATCATCCTTGCCCGCCTGGTCCAAGGCTTCTCGGCTGGTGGTGAGTTTGGTGCCGCGACGTCGTTCCTCATCGCCCAAGACTCCAAGCGCAAGGGCTTCCTGGGAAGCTTCCAGTTCGCCAGCCAAGGCTTGGGATCGCTGATGGCAGCCATCTTCGTCGCCGTCCTCACCTCCGTGCTTTCCGCATCGGACATGACCGAGTGGGGCTGGCGCATCCCCTTCATTTTCGGGCTGTTGGTGGGCCCGGCGGGCTACTTCATCCGGAAGCATGTGGATGAAGCACCGATCGTCCGCAGCGACGACGACGCCGGAGCCTCGGGATCCCCCATCCTGGATGTTTTCAAGACCCAAAAGCTCGGCATCTTCATTGCTGCAGGCGCCTTGGCCATTTCCACGGCAGTGAACTTCATCCTCCAGTACATGCCTACGTACGGGATCAAGCAGTTGGGACTCGACCCGTCAGCTTCGTTCAGCTGCCTGGTGATCACGGGCGTCATCCTCACCTTCGGGACACCCGTGGTGGGGCACCTCTCGGACAAGTTCGGGCGACTGAGGATCATGATCCCCACGGTCATTCTGACCGCGCTGATGGTGATCCCGCTGTTCCTCTGGCTGACTGCTGGAAGGTCCTTCCTGGTTCTGGCCACCACCATGACCATTCTCGGTTGCCTGAAGGCCGCCTACTTCGGAGCACTGCCCTCGGTGATGTCGGACGCCTTTGATGCACGATCCCGGGCAACCGGACTGTCCTTCAGCTACAACGCTTCCGTGGCGGCCTTCGGTGGCTTCACTCCCATGATCGCCGCGTACCTCATCGAGATCACAGGACAGGATGTCGCCCCTGCCTACTACTTGGCCATCCTGGCTTGCCTGAGCCTGGCGGCGTTGGGAGCCGGCCTCAAGTACCGGGGCATCCGCTAAGTCGCTGGACGCAGAAACGCCCGCCTCGATGGCTCGCTGCGCAGGGTGCCGTGCGAACGGCATGGTGCGCAGCGAACCGTCGAAACGGGCGTCGGCGTTTGAACCTACATGTGCACGTGCAAGCGCCGTGCGGCCTCAGAAATGGATCCCGTGAGCGACGGGTACACCGTGAAGGCGCTGGCGACGTCGTCCACGTGGAGCTTCTGGGTCACGGCCACGGAGATCGGGAAGATGAGCTCGGAAGCGTTCGGGCCAACCACCACGCCACCAATCACGGTGCCTGATCCCTTGCGGGCGATGATCTTGACGAAGCCGTCCTTGGTGTTGCGCATCTTGGCGCGGGCATTGCTGAGCAGGGACAGCATCACCACGTCGCCCTGGTACTTGCCGGAGGCGAGATCGGCCTCGGAAACGCCTACGGAGGCGATTTCCGGGGAGGTGAAGATGTTGGACGCCACCTGGTTGAGCTTGAGCGGCTTCACGCCGTCGCCCATGAAGTGCGCGATCGCGATGCGGCCCTGCATGGCGGCTACAGAAGCCAGGGCGAAAACGCCTGTGCAGTCGCCGGCAGCGTAAATGTTGGGGGCGGTGGTGCGGGAAACGCCATCCACCTTGATGTGGCCGGACTCCGTGAGGGTCACACCGGCTTCTTCAAGACCGATTCCGGCCGTGTTCGGTATGGATCCAACACACACCAGGCAGTGCGAGCCTGTCACGACCGATCCGTCACCCAAGGTGACCTTCACGCCGTCGTCCGTCCGCTCGACGGCGTTCGCGCGTGACTTCGACAAAACGCGGACGCCCCGACGCTCGAAGACGCCCTCCAGCAGCTTGGCAGCGTCCGTGTCCTCGCCGGGAAGGACCTGGTCGCGGCTGGAAATCAGGGTGACCTTGGATCCCAGGCCGTTGTAGGCGGATGCGAACTCCGCGCCGGTAACACCGGATCCCACCACGATCAGCTCTTCGGGGAGCTCGTCCAGGTTGTAGATCTGGGCCCAGTTGAGGATGCGTTCGCCGTCGGGCTTGGCCGTGGGAAGTTCGCGCGGGTGGGCGCCGACAGCCAGCAGGATGGCGTCGGCATCGATGGTGCGGGTTCCTTCGAGGGTCAGGACCTCGATGGTGTTGTTGTCCAGCAGTTTGCCGGAACCGATCACGATCTCCACGCCCAGTCGCTCAAGGCCGGCACGGATGTCCTCGGACTGTCCATGGGCCAGGTTCAGGACACGATCATTGATGTGCTTAAGGTCTGCACGGGGCTTGGACGCGGTGCCGTCGCCGTCGAACTTCACTCCCAGCTCGTCCGCCTCACCGACGCGGGTCATGAGGTCGGCGGTGGCAATGAGGGTCTTGGAAGGCACGACGTCGGTCAGCACGGCTGAGCCGCCGAGGCCTGCCCGCTCAACGATGGTGACGTGGGCGCCGAGTGAGGCGGCCACCATGGCAGCTTCATATCCGCCGGGACCACCTCCCAGGATCGCGATACGGGGGGCACTGAAGTCAACTTGGGTGGTCACAATCCTCAATTCTCGCTCATTGCCACGCCGGCTGCCACTCAGCCCACCCTCACCAGCACCCGGGTCCCTACCAAAGTCCCGTGGCCGCAAGGTAGCTTGTACCAGTGAGTAACACTGAGCTGATGAACACAGACCCTTTCGAAGCCGCACAGGCCGCCGCTGACTTCATTGCCGCGGAGACCGGCGTCGAGTCCCACGATGTAGCACTGGTGCTCGGATCCGGCTGGGCGGAGGCCGCGGACCTTATTGGTGAAACCACCGCCACACTCAACGCCTCGGAGGTCCCAGGCTTCCACAAACCAGCAGTCGTGGGCCATGTGGGCACCATCCGCTCCGTCCTCACCAAAGAGGGCAAGCGGGCCCTGGTCCTCGGCGCCAGGACGCACTACTACGAGGGCCGCGGTGTACGTTCAGTGGTCCACGGCGTCCGCACCGCAGCAGCCGCCGGATGCAAGACCCTGGTCCTTACCAACGGCTGCGGCGGTCTCAACGAGGCGTGGACCCCGGGCACTCCCGTGCTCATCAGCGACCACATCAACCTCACCGCAACTTCACCGCTTGAGGGCGCTACGTTTGTTGACCTCACCGACCTCTATTCCTCACGCATCCGCGATCTTGCCCGCGAAGTCGATTCCTCCCTGCAGGAGGGCGTCTACGCCCAGTTCACGGGCCCGCACTACGAAACGCCAGCCGAGGTGCAGTACGCCAAGCGCATCGGCGCCGACCTGGTGGGCATGTCCACCGCGCTTGAAGCGATCGCCGGCCGCCATGCGGGAATGGAAGTTTTCGGCATTTCGCTGGTGACCAACCTCGCCGCAGGTATCAGCCCGGTCCCCCTGAGCCACGCGGAGGTCCTGGAAGCCGGGCAGGCCGCGGGCAAGCGGATCTCCAAGCTCCTGGCTGAGATCATCGCCAAGCTCTAAGACGAACCCCAAAGAATGCGTGGTCACTGGCAGGTGGCCACGCATTCCTGTTTAAGGGTGCGCGTCGGCGTGTGCGCTAACAATCGGGGGCGGGAAGTAAATGCACAGCAGATTCCCAGAATAAATCTGATTTGTTGCGCAACATTTGACCTGCCTGGCCGGAAATGTCACGCGCGCACGTTGGCAATGTAAGCGCTTGCGCATCTACCGGCGGGTAGCCTCCCGGGCAGATGAAATGCCCTTTGATTTGCGACCTAACACGTGTCTAGCGTGGAGAGTGCTCCGGTAAGTCGACGTGCCGGAACACACCGCGACGAGGGCCCCGCATGGACTCGTCGCCACCTCGAAACGATGGCGTCCTTCGAAGACGCTTCCAGCGGATCGACGGACGCCTGAGTAAAAGAACCCCTCATCAGGGGACAGGGCATGCGCCCCACTCCACGAAGTCCAACACTCCGCGAGAAGAGCAAGCATGAACACGCACTCAACCCCTCTACGGCCACGCCGCCGTCTGCGACGGGCAGTAGCCGTCGCCGCTGCAGCCAGCGTGGCAGGCAGCATCCTGCTGGTCACGCCCGCTGCGCAGGCCAACCTGCCGGCCGACCCGCCGTCGAGCACCATGCCGGCACCTACGCCCGGCTTCCCGCTGCCAACCACCCATACGCAGCAGGCCTACGACCCGGCAGCAGACTTCACGTCCAAGTGGACGCGCGCCGACGCCAAACAGATCATGGCCCAGAGCAACCCCAACGTTGCACCGGGCCAGAACTCCATGAGCCCCAACGTCACCATGCCGGAAATCCCCAAGGACTTCCCGGCCATGAACGACGACGTCTGGGTATGGGACACCTGGTCCCTGACCGACGAGAACGCGAACCAGATCAGCTACAAGGGCTATGACGTCATCTTCTCCCTCGTGGCTGACCGGCATGCAGGCTACGGCTTCGACCAGCGCCACTGGAACGCCCGGATCGGCTACTTCTTCCGGAAGACCAACGCCGATCCTGCCAAGGACAAATGGAACTACGGCGGACACCTGTTCCTGGACAACACGTCCATCGGAAACACGGAATGGTCCGGTTCCACCCGCCTCATGCAGGGCAACAAGATCAACGTGTTCTACACGGCCACCACGTTCTATGACATCGCCGAACGCAACGCCGGCGGGGGTGGAATCGCCCCCGACGCGGCCATCGCCAAGGCCCTGGGCACCATCCATGCCGACAAGAACGGCGTGAGCTTTGATGGCTTCCAGCACACCAAACTGCTGGAACCGGACGGAAAGCTGTACCAGAACAAGGCCCAGAACCCGGGCTTCGCTTTCCGTGATCCGTACACGTTCGCGGACCCCGCACACCCGGGCAAGACCTTCATGGTCTTCGAAGGCAACACCGGTGGCACCCGGGGCTCCTACAAGTGCAAGCAGGAAGACCTGGGCTACCAGCCCGGCGATCCCAACGCCGAAACCGTGGCCCAGGTCAACAGCACCGGCGCTTGGTACCAGACAGCAAACGTGGGCCTGGCAGTCGCAGACAACAAGGACCTGACCAAGTGGACCTTCCTTCCGCCGATCCTGTCTGCAAACTGCGTCAACGACCAGACTGAGCGTCCCCAGATCTTCATCCAGAACGAGAACGGGAAGAACAAGTACTACCTGTTCACCATCAGCCACCAGTTCACCTACGCGGACGGCATGCGCGGTCCCGACGGTGTGTACGGCTTTGTTGGCAACGGCGTCCGTTCGGACTACCAGCCGGTCAACAACAGCGGCCTGGCCCTGGGTTCCCCCACGGACCTGAACATGCCGGCCAACGCCCCGGAAGGCCCGGACCCCCGACAGAATGGCCGCCAGTTCCAGGCCTACTCGCACTACGTGCAGCCCGGAGGCCTGGTGCAGTCGTTCATCGACAACGTGGACGGTGTCCGCGGCGGTTCACTCTCACCCACCGTGAAGATGAACTTCAAGGGCGGAGTGACGCAGGTTGACCGCAGCTTCGGCCAGAACGGCCTCGGCCCGTTCGGCTACCTGCCCACCAACGTCCGCGTCGGCGGCGAAGGCCACTACAAGTAGGCCATAAAACCCTGGCCGTGAGGC
>NZ_JAJOHP010000109.1:0-11570 GCF_021109375.1 Arthrobacter sp. AK01 | reverse complement strand
CACCCCCCCCCCCCGCCCCCCGCAGCGCCTGGCCCCGCACCCCCCCCGCCCCCCCCCCCCCCCCCCCGGCTCCGCCCGCCCCTACGCCACTCCCTGGCCGCATTTTTTTGAGCGGTCTTTGTTTAAGGAATCCTTGGCCCGACACCACGTGAGGTCAGAAACGGCCCAGTGGGCCCCAGATGGGCTGTGCGTGACCCCACGATGCAGTTATTAGACTTGTAGAAGTCGAAAGAGGTTTGAAAATGTTTGAGTCCGTACAGGGATTGCTTGATGAGCATGCTGCTATCCAGGCGCAGTTGAGCGATCCTGCTGTTTATGCCGATCAGTCTGCGGCCCGGAAGTTGGGGCGGCGGTCTGCTCAGCTTCAGGGCATTGTGGAGGCGTACAACAAGTGGCGCGGGCTCAATGACGATCTGGAAGCTGCCAAGGAAATGGCTGACGAAGATCCCGAATTCGCTGCCGAAGTTGTGCAGTTGGAAGAGCAGATTCCGGCGGCACAGGAGCGGTTGCGCCGTTTGCTGATCCCACGCGACCCGGACGATGCCCGCAACGTCATCCTTGAAGTCAAGGGTGGCGAAGGTGGCGACGAAGCCGCTTTGTTCGCCGGCGACCTTCTGCGGATGTACATGCGCTACGCAGAATCGCGTGGCTGGAAGACCGAAATGATCTCGGCCACGGAATCGGACCTTGGCGGGTACAAGGATGTCGCCGTCGCCATCAAGGGCAACTCGAACGATCCCGCGCAGGGTGTTTTTGCGCGTTTGAAGTTTGAGGGTGGCGTGCACCGTGTGCAGCGTGTTCCCGTGACGGAATCCCAGGGACGGATCCACACGTCGGCTGCCGGCGTGCTGGTGCTTCCCGAAGTGGACGAGCCCGAAGAACTTGAGATCAACCAGAATGACCTCAAGATCGACGTCTACCGTTCATCAGGTCCGGGTGGCCAGTCCGTGAACACCACCGACTCCGCAGTCCGTATCACCCACTTGCCTACAGGCATCGTGGTGGCCATGCAGAACGAAAAATCGCAGCTGCAGAACCGCGAAGCCGGCATGCGCGTGCTCCGTGCCCGCCTCCTGGCCCACCAGCAGGAACAAATCGACGCCGCCAACTCGGAACAGCGCAAGTCGCAGATCCGCACCATGGACCGTTCGGAGCGTATCCGCACGTACAACTTCCCGGAAAACCGTATTGCGGACCACCGCACCGGTTATAAGGCCTACAACCTTGACGCCGTCATGAACGGCGACCTAGAGCCCGTCATCCAATCGGCGATTGAGGCGGACGAGCAGGCGCGCCTGGACGCCATCGGCGAATAGCTCCTGCCTCCTACCAACAGCAGAGTAGATCCATGACGTTTTACCAAGGCCAGAGCCTCGCGGATGCTGTTCGCGAGGCTGCTGCCGTTCTCGCCGACGCCGGCGTCCCCACACCGCGCGTGGACGCAGAATTGCTCGCCGATCACTTGCTGGGGGTGGGGCTCGGACGCCTGCGGGCCATGCTGTTGGGTGATGCTCCCGCACCTGAAGGGTACGAAGAGCTCGTCCAGGAGAGGGCGGGCCGCGTCCCCCTCCAGCACATCACCGGCGTCGCATATTTCCGCTACTTGGAATTGCGCGTGGGTCCGGGCGTCTTCATACCCCGCCCGGAAACCGAATCGGTGGTCCAACTGGTCATTGACCACGTGGCTGGAATAACGAACCCCAAAGTGGTGGACCTCGGCACCGGATCAGGTGCCATCGCCGGCTCGATCGCCCATGAGGTGCCGGGGGCAGAAGTCCACGCTGTGGAATTCAGTACTTTTGCGCATGCCTGGGCTGCGAAGAACCTTGAGCCACTCGGCGTCGTCCTCATTCAGGGCGACCTCCGGGATGCGCTGCCCGAACACAACGGAACCTTCGACGTCGTCGTATCCAACCCGCCATATATCCCGGCAGAAGCGATACCCACAGAACCGGAAGTCGCGCTCCACGATCCTCCCGAAGCACTGTACGGTGGGGGAGCGGACGGCATGGAACTCCCGACGGCGGCAGCTGCTTCCGCCGCCCGGCTTCTGAAGCCTGGCGGCTACTTCGTGATGGAACACGCAGAAGTCCAAGCCGGCTGGATCGCCGGGATGCTGCGACGCACGGGACGTTGGAACGACGTCACCACGCATTTCGACCTGAACGGTAAGGAACGTGCCACCAGCGCGATGCTGGCAAGCACCGCCCTTGATGAGTGAAAGAATAGCGCTGTGACCACAACCTACAACTGCACTTCCGATGACCAACGGGCTGAAGGACTTCAGCACGCACAGCGTGCCATCAGTGAAAAGAAGTGCATCGTGCTGCCGACGGACACTGTGTACGGCATTGCCGCCGACGCCTTCTCTCCCTTGGCTGTGACCATGCTGCTGGCCTCCAAGGGCCGCAGCCGGCAGATGCCTCCTCCGGTCCTGATTCCCAGAATCAATGCCTTGGACGGCCTGGCCACCGACGTGCCGGCCGATGCCCGGGCGCTGGCGCAGGCATTTTGGCCCGGCGGGTTGACTCTGATCCTTCATGCCCAGCCTTCCCTGGATTGGGATCTGGGCGATACCAAGGGCACCGTTGCACTCCGTATGCCGGACGACGAGATTGCTTTGGAGCTCCTCGGGCTCACGGGGCCGCTGGCCGTATCGTCGGCCAACCGCACAGGTCAGGAAGCAGCGCAGACCGCTTCGGAAGCGCGCATGCAACTGGCGGAGTCCGTTGAGGTCTACCTGGAGGGTGGATTCCGGCCGGTGGAGGGCACCGCCGCTCTGCCGTCCACGATTGTGGACGCAACTGCTGCCCCGTTCCGTGTAGTGCGCCAAGGAGCCATCTCGCTGGAGAGCCTCCGCAGCATCGTTCCGACAATCCTCGGCTTTGGCGAGACCGTGCCCGTAGAGACGCCGGCTCCAGCAGATGAGGTCGCCCTCGAAGAGGAAGCTGGTGCAGAAACGGCTGAAGTGACCCAAGCCGCCGTCGTCGAGGAATCGACGCCGGAGGGTGAGTCGACCCCTGACGACCATGTGGAACCGCAGGCTGCACGAGAAGCCAAGCCCGAATGATTCCGGACCGCCAGCGCGTCCCCGTCCTTGACGTCGACGCTACTCCGTTGCGCGTCGACGAACTTATTGATGCGATGGGCGGACTCATTGCTGCCGGGACCACGAGCACTGTGCTCGGACATAACCTGCACAGCATCACGTTGTTTCATTCATGTCCCGACGTTCGGGCACTCTATGAGGAAAGCTCGATAGTCCTCTTGGACGGAGCCCCGGCGACACTGTTGTGGGGACTTGCTCGCAAACGGCAGCTTCCGCCCCTGGGCGAAGGAGCCATGGCCTACCGTTTGGGTTCCATGGACTGGATCCCGGAACTCGGCAAGGTTCCCGGGCTGCACCGGGTTGCTGTCATCGGTGCCGGACGTGAGGCCAATACCGAAGCGGTCGTCCGCCTGCGCTCCATCCTTCCCGGAGCCACAGTAGACGGCATGCCCGGCGAAGGCTGGGACGATGCGCTTGAAGATGCCGTGGTTGGCTGGCTCAGCACGTTCCGGCCCCAGCTGGTGTTGCTTGGGCTGGGCATGCCGCTTCAGGAACACGTCTTGAACCGCCGTCTTGGGCAACTGCCGCCTGCTACTTATTGCGCCGTTGGCGGGGCCATCGAGCAAGTCGCGGGTATCCAGAAGCTGGCTCCGCGCTGGCTTGGACGTTTAGGGCTTGAATGGGCGTGGCGCCTGGTCCTTCATCCGGGCCGGGTTGCGTACAGAGTTTTCGTTGAACCTTGGAAGCTGGCCGGCCTGCTGATTCGGCGCCGTTTTCAATCACCCAAGACCAAAGGCAAGTAAATGACATCCCAAGCTGTCGTGGTCGCTGTCGTGGTGACCTATAACCGGCATGAGCTCCTCCAAACCACATTGGCGGGCATCGCCTCCGGCACCCGGGTGCCGGACGCCGTCGTCGTCGTGGACAACGCTTCCACGGACGGAACCGCAGAATTCCTGCAGGGCTACCAAGGGCCGCTGACCACCGACGTGGTGACGCTGAATACCAACGTGGGCGGCGCTGGTGGATTTGTGGTTGGCATGGAGCGGGCCCTACTGGACCACGGTGCGGACCACGTCTGGATCATGGACGATGACACGGAACCCCAATCGGGGGCGCTGGGCGAAGCGTTGGACGTTTCCAACGCCTACCTGCAGGAAACCGGAGATGTTCCGGCGTTCATCGCGAGCCGCGTCGTGTGGACCGATGGCCGGGACCACCCCATGAACCGCATGCGGCCCCGGATGGGTGCCACCGAAGAAGCACGCAACGCTGCAGCGCGGGTTGGTGCCACGCAGATCCGCAGTGCTTCGTTCGTGTCGGTCCTGATCCGTGCCGAAGAGATCCGGAAGTACGGCCTGCCCATTGCGGACTACTTCATTTGGAATGACGACCTCGAGTACACCGCCCGGGTCTCGCGCCGGGGGACGGCCCTGAGTACCGACGCATCGGTGGCGAACCATCACACCAAAGTATTTGGTGACGCGGGCGCGGATCCCGGACCGCGCTTTTACTACGAAGTGCGGAACAAGCTCTGGGTGTACACCCGTTCCAGCGCACTTGCACCGTGGGAGAAGATACTCTTCACCGGCGCCTCATTGCGTAACTGGACCCGCACCATCGCGGCATCGCCCAACCGCAAAGTGCTGATTGACGGGCTCTTCAAGGGCCTGCGCCACAGTTTGAAGGCGCCGCGTTCCAACGAGAAGGTGCTTGAGGGAATCTACCCATTGCGGAACGTCAAAGAGCCGGTGAGCTGACAACTTCGCAGCTTAGGCCCTGCTCAACAGGCGGGGGCTTTCCGGCTGCGTCACAGGGTGGTCACGGCCGTTGGCATTAGTATCGTGACTAGAGTCCACAGAAATCCCGCAACATTCGGCACAGCCGGTGCAGGCATGGCGACGGAGTAGTTCCATTTATCCAAAGACAGAATTCCACCCCTCAAGGTGCCCGGAAACCACCGGCTTACACGCGACGCGCCGGCTGCGTCCGCTGGTCACCGTTTCCGGAACAGCGGGCGGGCCGCTCCCGGGAGCCGCATCATGATCATGTATCTGCTGATGGCACTCACGGCTGCCGTGGTGTCCTACGCGGGAACGTGGGGTGCCCGCGTCGCCGGAAACAAACTGCGCCTGTACCGTCCGATCCGCAGCAGGGACATGCATTCGGCACTGATTTCCAAACTCGGGGGATTGGGCATCTTTACCGGCTTCTTCGTGGCTTTGGTGGTTGCCAGCAACTCTTTCTTCGTCAAGGACATCTTCAGGCACAACGATGCTCCGTGGGGGATCCTGGCCGGCGCAGTCGTGATTGTCGCCGTTGGAGTGGCCGACGACATCCTGGACATCCGATGGTGGATCAAGCTGTTGGGACAAGGCGCGGCTGCTTTCATCGTCGCAATTTGGGGCGTGCGGATGTCAGTGGTCCCGTTCATCCCGGAACCGATATTCCTTGAGTCTGAAGT
This sequence comes from Arthrobacter sp. AK01, assembly GCF_021109375.1. Taxonomy (NCBI): domain Bacteria; kingdom Bacillati; phylum Actinomycetota; class Actinomycetes; order Micrococcales; family Micrococcaceae; genus Arthrobacter; species Arthrobacter sp. AK01. Next base: position 6,057 of record NZ_JAJOHP010000109.1, on the reverse strand, counting down.
CCTTCAGATTGTGCTCACGGCTGGTCTGATTGTCACCACCATGAACGCAGTGAACTTCATTGACGGCCTAGATGGACTAGCGGCCGGGGTCGCCATCATAGGTGGCGGGGCCTTCTTCCTTACGGCGTACTGGGTTCACCGGAACAACCCGTCCACCGACAACTCAGACCTCGCAACACTCCTCATGGCCATCCTGGTGGGAAGCTGCATCGGGTTCCTGCCGCACAACTGGTTCCCCGCCAAAATCTTCATGGGCGACTCCGGGGCCATGCTTATTGGCTTGCTCATGGCTTCCGCCGGTGTGGTGGCTACGGGGCAAATTGGTTCCGGCCTCTACGACCGCGCCAACGGTATTCCTACGATCGTTCCGATTTTGCTGCCGTTCGCCGTCCTGTCCCTGCCCCTTCTCGATCTGGGGATGGCAGTTGTCAGACGGACAGCCAGGGGCCAATCACCGTGGTCCGCTGACCGCGGGCACCTCCACCACAAGCTGGTAGACCTTGGCTACTCGCACCGCACCGCCGTCGTCATGCTGTACGTCTGGACGTGCATCCTGGCTTTCGGCGGTGTCGCCTTCGCTGTTTTCCCGTGGCAAATTGTGCTCATCGTGATCATCGCCGCAGCGCTCATCATGGCCGCCGTGACGGCGTGGCCCTACTTCACCCGGAACTCGACTCGGCAGGGGGAGTAGATGTGACGGCTGGTTATCGTCACAGTTCTATCTCATGTAGAATTCTTTCTGCGGACAGTCACTCGCCCGTAACCCCACTTTGAGAATATGGCACCTGTGCCACGAGGATTGGTATCCCCATGACATCCAACGCCGAAACCGGACGCCCGTCCGGTAAACGTGGTGTTGGAGTCTCCGGAGAGACGTCGAACCTCTGGCTGCGGTTGCTTCTTCTGAGCGCCTCGGCTGCAGCCGCGGCCACTGCAGTCACCTGCGTGATCGCGGCCGTGTTGAACGGCGGTCAGGGCGCGCTCTCAGCAGCGTTCGGTGCCGCGCTGGTCATGCTCTTCTTTGGCATCAGCCTTTTGATAGGCCACTATGTGGGCCGCAACAACCCTTCCGGTGCTGTTGGCCTCTTTGTTGCTACATATTTCATCAAAGTGGTCGGCTTCGCCGTAGTACTGTTTGTGCTCGGTGCGCCGGATTGGCTCCACCACCGCTGGTTCCTGATTGGCGCCGTGGTCACCGTTGTCTTCTGGCAGGCAGCAGAAATCTATGGTTTCAGCAAGGCCCGCCTCCAGATCTATAACGATCCTGAAGAACAGAAGGGTGGCCCGGATGTCTCCGCGTAAGCGATATTCACGCCCGGCCGCACAAGCCCAGCAACCTGGAAAAGCCAGTGAGACCGCGGAAGCCGGAAACGACGGCGGATACAACGCCGGCATCGCCGTCTTCAGCTACATCGTTGGCGGGATCATTGTCTGGAGTTTGATAGGCTGGGGTCTGGATAATCTGTGGGGGACCCGCTGGATTGTGCTCCTTGGCGCTCTGCTGGGAGCCGCAGGAGGGTTCTATCTTTCCCATATGCACGGCCTCACCAGGCAAAGCTCCTCTTCTGGCGAGAGCAACGCAGACAGCGGTCCGTCCACGGACGGGGACAGTAATGCCAAATAATTTCACATGGAACACGGATGCGTCCAACGCGACCGGATTCCAACCAATGCCCAATGATGGACACAGCAGAGAGGAAACGCGTTGATCGCGCTTGCGCTCCCCGCCCAGGATTCGGGGTCATTCACCCCACCCGGAATCGACGAAATGCACCTGCCGGCAATCCTGCCTTGGGGTGCGCACGACGGATTCTCCAAGCAGATGCTGCTGGTAATCCTTTCGGTCGTCATTATCGCTACATTCTTCATCCTCGCTGCACGTAAGCAGCAGCTGGTTCCCGGCAAGCTGCAGTTCGCAGGCGAGATGGCCTACGGCTTCGTCCGCAACAGCATCGCCAAGGACATCATCGGCGGCAAGGACTTCATCAAGTACGTCCCGCTGCTGTTCAGCTTGTTCTTCTTCATTCTGGTGAACAACATCTACGGCGCGATTCCCGTCATTCAGCTCCCGAGCTTCTCCCACGTCGGTGGAGCTTATGTGCTGGCCGGCATCGTGTACTTCACCTGGATCATCATCGGCATCAAGAAGAACGGCCTGAAGTACTTCAAGCTTGCCACCGTTCCTTCAGGTGTTCCGTGGTACATCCTCCCGATCGTGGTACCGATCGAAATCATCTCCAACTTCCTGGTCCGCCCCGTCACGCACAGCCTCCGTCTGTTCGCGACCATGTTGGCCGGCCACTTGATCGTCATGCTCGCCGGTTCCGGCATCGAGTACTTGGTCATGCAGGAAAACGTCCTCTTGAAGGGCACCTCGGTTCTGGTCCTCGTCGGCGCTATCGCCATGTACATGCTCGAGGCACTGATCATGGCCCTGCAGGCCTACGTGTTCACCTTGCTGACCGCGATCTACATCGAAGGCGCCCTGCACGCCGACAGCCACTAGGCACAAAATCTTCCCCTGATGGGGATTGAAGTAAACCAAACAACCTGCCACATGGGTGGCATCTTGAAAGGAAAAAAATGGAAGGCAATCTCAACCTCGTAGGTTACGGTCTGTCCGCAATCGGCGGTGGTATCGGTGTGGGTCTCGTATTCGCGGCTTACATCAACGGTGTTGCTCGTCAGCCGGAAGCTCAGCGCGTGCTGCAGCCGATCGCGTTCCTTGGTCTGGCACTGACCGAAGCTCTCGCCATCCTCGGACTCGTCTTCGCGTTCGTTCTCTAGTCTTCGGATTTAGAACGAAGCGAATTCCGCAACCGAGTAGATAGGACGGGTGAAATATGAATCAGCTGATCATCTCAGCCGCCACTGAAGGCGAGGCCGCCAACCCTCTCGTTCCCAATGTCTGGGAAATGGGCGTCGTCCTCGTCGGCTTTGCGGTCCTCCTGTACATCGTGGTCAAGTTCATTGTCCCGATGTTCGAGAAGACCTTCGCAGAGCGCGCCGAAGCAATTGAAGGTGGCATTGCAAAGGCCGAAGCGGCCCAGGCGGAAGCTTCTGCAGCTCTTGAAGAGTACAAGCAGCAGCTCACCGACGCCCGCGCCGAAGCCAACCGCATCCGCGAAGAAGCACGCGCCGAAGGCGCCCAGATCCTCGCGGACCTGAAGGCCAAGGCAGCTGCAGAGTCCGCTCGGATCACCGAGCAGGCGCACGCTGCCATCGAATCGGAGCGCCAGGCAGCTGTTGTCTCGCTTCGTTCCGAGGTAGGCACCCTGGCCACCACGCTGGCCGGCCGCATCGTTGGTGAAGCACTCACTGACGATCAGCGCGCCGCACGCGTTGTGGACCGCTTCCTTGCAGATCTGGAGACCCAGAGCGCAGGTGCAGCTAAGTAATGGCAGGTATATCGAGCGAATCGCTGACCACAGCACTGGCGCAGTTGGAAGCCAAGCTTCCTTTCGCCTCGCTGCAGTTGGCTAAGGACCTCTTCGGAATCCTGGGAACGGTGGACAGCTCGGCTGGCTTGCGCCGCGCCCTGACTGACCCGTCCCGTAGTGGAGACGAAAAGTCGGCGCTGGTCAAGCAGCTCGTTGGCGGAAAAGTCTCCGCTGATGCTGCTGAAATTGCGGGCGGACTGGCCAGCTCACGCTGGGCATCGGCACGCGATATCGGCGATGCACTCGAGACGCTTGCCGCCACGGTTGTCATTGCCGTAGCTGAAAACAAGTCGGCCGTTTCTGCCTCCGGTATCACGGGGCTGGAAGAGCTGGAAAACGATCTGTTTGCCTTCAACCAGATCGTCGCCTCCAGCCACGAAGTACAACGTGCTCTGTCTGAGCCGCAGGGATCCCCTGCGGCAAAGATTGCACTGGCCGAGAAGCTTGTTCCTGGCAGCAGCGAGGAAGCAAAGGTTCTCATCAGCCAGGCAGTTACACAGCCGCGCGGTGTCAAGCCGAGCAAGCTCGTCGAGTCCTTCGCCAAGCTTGCAGCCAAGCGTCAGCAGCGCTGGATTGCAACTGTCAGCGTTACCCGTCCGTTGACGGAAACGCAGGCCAGCCGTCTGCAGGCCGGGCTTGATGCCCTGTATGGCCGCGAACTGAAGGTCAACCTCAACGTTGACCCCGCCCTTATCGGTGGAATCCGTGTCCAGGTGGGTGACGAAGTGCTTGACGCTTCGGTTGTCGCCCGCTTGAGCGAACTCCGCCGTCAGCTCGCTGGCTAGCGAAGACAAAGCACAACTTAACTGATATAAAACCCGGTCATCGTGAGCAACGATGATCACGAAAACAGGAGAGCAGGGACTGCAGATGGCCGAATTGACCATCAACGCCGACGACGTCCGTAATGCGTTGAACGAGTTCGCGGCGTCCTACGAACCCGGTAACGCAGAGCGCGTAGAGGTTGGTCGTGTGACCACCGCAAGTGACGGCATCGCCCGTGTTGAGGGTCTTCCCTCGGTCATGGCGAACGAGCTGCTTCGCTTCGAAGATGGCACGCTGGGCCTGGCCCAGAACCTTGACGTCCGCGAGATCGGTGTCATTATCCTCGGTGACTTCACCGGCATCGAAGAAGGCCAGGAAGTTCACCGTACCGGTGAGATCCTGTCCGTTCCGGTTGGCGACGCCTTCCTGGGTCGCGTTGTTGACCCGCTGGGCCAGCCGATCGACGACCTCGGCGAAATCAAGGCCGAGGGCACCCGCGCACTGGAACTCCAGGCTCCGGGCGTTACCGAACGCAAGTCAGTTCACGAACCGATGCAGACCGGCCTCAAGGCTATCGACGCCATGATCCCGATCGGCCGTGGCCAGCGTCAGCTGATCATTGGTGACCGCCAGACCGGTAAGACCGCAATTGCCGTGGACACCATCATCAACCAGAAGGCCAACTGGGCTTCGGGCGATGTCAAGAAGCAGGTTCGCTGCGTCTACGTCGGTGTTGGCCAGAAGGCTTCCACCATCGCGGCCGTCCGTCAGACCCTTGAGGACCACGGCGCACTGGAGTACACCACCATTGTGGCGTCCCCGGCATCCGACCCCGCTGGCTTCAAGTACCTGGCACCGTACGCAGGCTCGGCCATTGGCCAGCACTGGATGTACGGCGGCAAGCACGTTCTGGTGATCTTCGACGACCTGTCCAAGCAGGCCGAAGCTTACCGCGCCGTGTCCCTGCTCCTTCGCCGTCCGCCGGGACGCGAAGCTTACCCGGGCGATGTCTTCTACTTGCACTCCCGCTTGCTGGAGCGTTGTGCCAAGCTCTCCGACGAGCTCGGTGCAGGTTCGATGACCGGTCTTCCGATCGTCGAAACCAAGGCAAACGACGTCTCTGCCTACATCCCGACCAACGTGATCTCCATTACCGATGGCCAGATCTTCCTCCAGTCGGACCTCTTCAACGCCAACCAGCGTCCTGCTGTTGACGTTGGTGTGTCCGTGTCCCGCGTTGGTGGCGCTGCACAGGTCAAGTCCATGAAGAAGGTCTCCGGTACTTTGAAGCTGGACCTGGCCCAGTACCGCGACATGCAGGCATTCGCCATGTTCGCCTCTGACCTTGACGCTGCTTCCCGCCAGCAGCTGACCCGTGGCGCACGCCTGATGGAACTGCTGAAGCAGGGCCAGTACTCACCGTTCCCGGTTGAGAACCAGGTTGTGTCCATCTGGGCCGGCACCAACGGTTACTTGGACGACGTTCCGGTTGAGGACATCAGCCGCTTCGAGTCCGAGTTCCTGGAGCACCTCACGCACAAGTCCTCCATCCTGACCACGCTGGCTCAGACCAACGTCCTGGATGACGACACCGCTGCAGCCTTGAAGGAAGCGATCATTTCCTTCAAGAAGGGCTTCTTCGGCGAAGGCGACAACCACTTGGTTGGCGCCGGCCACGAAGAGCACGCAGCGATCTCCGGCGGCGACGTCGACCAGGAAAAGATCGTCAAGCAGAAGCGCTAGTTTCGATGACCTGCCCTGGCCCGGGGCGCCACGGCCCCCGGCCGGGCGCCCCACGGGGGCCGTTGGTAAGTTAAATTTTGGGTCCCCCCGTTGGGGGATCAGGGCCCAA
>NZ_JAJOHP010000108.1:0-11634 GCF_021109375.1 Arthrobacter sp. AK01 | reverse complement strand
CCCCGCCCCCCACCCCCCCCCGCCCCCCCCCCCCCCCCCCCCCCCCCCACAACCCCCCCCCAACAAAATCCCACCGCCCGCCCCTGGGGCCCGGCCCTTTCTGCGTGTATATCCGTAGGAACGGATCCGTGCTACGGAATCCGGACCATGCCTTCCTGCGCTACGGTGGCAACATGCTGCCCGTCGCGGTTGAAGATCCGGCCCGTGGCAAGCCCCCGGGCGCCTTGGGCGCTGGGGGATTCCTGGACGTACAGCATCCACTCGTCGACGCGCACGGGCCGGTGCCACCACATGGCGTGGTCGAGGCTGGCGACACTCATGCCAGGCGTCATCCAGGCAAGGCCGTGCTTGCGGAGAATGGACTCCAGCAGTGTGTAATCGCTTGCGTAAGCCAAGGCCGCCCGGTGCAGATTGGGATCATCCGGCAGGGGACCCATTGTTTTCATCCACACCGCGTTGGTGGCTACGTGCTCCGTTGGCGGGGAAACATACAGTGCGGGGTCGATATGTCGGACGTCGAAAGGACGCTCCGAGGACATGTGCCGCGCCATGGGGTGGTCGTAGTGGGAGAGAAGTTCTGCGGTACTGGGTAGTGATTCGGGATCGGGGATGCCTTCGGGCATGGTTGCTTGATGGTCCAGGCCACTGTCTTCCACCTGGAACGAGGCGATCATCGAAAGAATCGGCACACCGTCCTGGTACGCGTGCACGCGGCGGGCCGAGAACGAACGCCCGTCCCGCAGCCTCTCGACACCGAACGTGATGGGCTTGTTGGCGTCACCTGGCCGCAGGAAATAGCCGTGCATGGAGTGCGCCGCCCGGTCCGGCTCGACTGTCCGCATCCCGGCCATCATTGACTGGGCCAAAACCTGACCGCCAAAGACACGATGCCGGGGCTGCTTTTGCGACGGGCCCAGGAAGATGTCCTCGTTGGTCCTGGCACCGTCGAAGTCGCCAAGATCCAGCAGGCCTATCAGCACTTCCATGGGGTCTTCTACGGGTGCTTCCACCTCGAGGCCAGCGTTCGTCTCAGTCATGGTTCGACTTTAGACGCCGCCCCGACCCCTCTCAACCGGGGACATGCCGGTAGAGTCGATGATGTGACAGACGTCCTGACCCAGTCCTTCCGCTTCGCCGATCCCCGTGACCTCGCAGACCTGCGGACCTTCGTTACCCGGGCAAAAAGCATCGACGACGGAGCCATCCGCCTCCAGGCCGCGGGCAGCGTCCTGGCTGCCTATGTGTGTGTCCTGAGGCCGCGAATCCTGGGGGAGTCCACCCCCACCATCCTTGGCCTGCGGACCATGGCCCTCGCCGAGCCGGCGCAAGCAGATGTCACCGTCACCCTTGCCTCCGTCATGGACCGGTTGGCCCGCTCGGCCGCCGAGGATGTGGAACTGCCCATCCCGCCGTCGACCGTTTCTGAGTCCTGGGCGGGCGTTGGCGCCCCCCGAAGCGGCTGGGAGGCCCGGGGCACAATGCACGACGCCGACCTCAAGTCGGCAGCGGAGGCCGGCATCGCGGAGGTGGCCGGCGTGATTCCTGCCTTGGCGGGAGCCGCAGTGGTAAACAGCGCCCGGGCAGCTGTTTGGGGCCGTGAACTTCCCGGCGCTACCGGCCTTCCCGCCGGGGCGGCGTTCGCCGCTTTCGCCCTGGGCTTCCTGGGCGACGCCGAGCAGCACGTGTTCCGTAACGGCCGCTGGTTCCGCCTGAGCGGCCCCCGCGGCCATGTGCTGGTTCGCACCGGCGCAGGCCTGGGACTCGGGTTCTAGGGGGTCAGGCGCCAGCCGACGGGCTGTTGATCATTGTCAGCGCGGCCCGCTCCATGTAGTCCCACAGCGTGCCTTCATGCAACGGCGAGAGCTCCAAGGAATCCACGGCCGTCCGCATGTGGAACAACCATCGGTCTTTGGCTTCCGGGGTCACCCTGAACGGCATGTGGCGCATGCGTAGCCGGGGATGGCCGCGCTCTTCACCGTAGGTCGTGGGACCACCCCAATACTGCTCCAGGAACATGAGGAAGCGGCGCTTTGCCGGGCCCAGGTCCTCTTCGGGGTACATCGGACGCAGCAACGGGTCCGTGGCCACGCCGTCATAGAAGACGTCGATGAGCTTGACGAACGTTTCGTGGCCGCCAACTGCGGCGTAGAAGCTGTCCGTGTAGGCGGGCTGGCTGAAGGGATCGTTCTGCATCAGTTGGCGTCGGGGGCCCACCTGTGGTGCTGGCGGTTGTGCGCCGGCGTTGTTACTCATTGGACTTCTCCTCGGCCTTGGTCACGCGGGGTGCGCCTGCAGTTACGGGTGCAGCCGCAGCGCCGGGTTCGTTCGTTTCAGGTGTCTCGAGCGGAACGTAATCACCTTGGGAGCGGTTGCCCACCCGCAGGATTTCACCGTTCCGCAGGTACCAGATCGCCCCGTCCTCAGCGCGGACCCGTGTAATGCGCAGGCCCACGGATTCAACGGTACCAACCACTTCGCTGGTGACGATGACGTCGCCGATTCCGTATTGGTCTTCGATGGTGATGAAGATTCCCGCGAGGAAGTCACGGATCAACTGTTGGGCACCGAAACCGATGGCGACACCCAGGATGCCGACGCTGGTCAACAGCGGCGCGACGTCCACGTTCATGTACTTGAGGACGTAGATGATCACAATCACCACCACCACGACGCTTACAAGGCTCGTCAGCAGCGTGCCGATGGTTTCGGCGCGCTGCGAGCGGCGTTCGTGGTCCAGCGCGCGGATGGCTGGTTGCACCCACTTGAAGTGGGCTTTCTTGAAGAAGGAACTTCCCGCGGACACTCTTCGGGTGATGCGCAAAATAACGAATCTCGCCACGATCCACACACCCAGGCCCACGCCAACGGTGATGAGGATGGATACGAGATCGATCTTTTCGGGTTCCAAAGTGACAATTTCTGCCAGGGGGATGGAGGTCAAGGTGGAATAGCTCCTTGTCGTCGGCCCGTGTTCGCCGGGCGCGGAACACTCTGTCCACCTACAACCCTATCGCCGTAGCGTGACGGTATGCGCATCCTGGTCCTCGGTGGCACAGCCTTCCTGTCAGCAGAAATCGCACGGCAGGCAGTTGCCGCCGGGCACGACGTCACCTGTTTTGCCCGCGGTACTTCAGCGAATCCGCCCGACGGCGCCACCTGGGTACGGGGGGACCGTTCCTTGGGTGCTGCGGCCTTGGCAGACCTCGACGGCGGCTGGGACTCGGTTATTGAGGTGTCCCGCGATCCCGTCCAGGCCGGCCAGGCCTTGGAGGTGCTGGGCCCGGCAGCAGGCCATTGGACCTTTGTCTCAAGCTGTTCGGTCTACGCGGACCACTCGGTCCCCGGCGCCGATGAAAGCGCGGAACTTCTGGAACCCTTGCCGGCTGGCCAAGCGGGCACTCCGGAAACCTACGGCGAGTCCAAGTCGGCAATTGAGCAGATGACGCTGACCACGGTGGGGGACAAGGCCCACATCGTCCGGGCGGGGCTCATCGGAGGCCCAGGTGACGGTACGGATCGCTACGGTTACTGGCCTGCCCGTTTCGCGGCCAACCATGATCCGGTGCTGGTGCCCGATGTCCCGGACGCCGCCACCCAGATCATCGATGTGCGGGACCTGGCCTCGTGGATCCTGCGTGCGGCCGAACAAGGACTGACTGGCGTCTACAACGCGCTGGGGGACGTTGTGGGGTTTGATGACTTCATCGCCGAGTCCCAACATGCAGCCGGGGCTCCGGCTGGAAACATTGTCCGGGCTGACGAAGCGTGGCTGGTGGAGCAAGGGGTGGACTTCTGGGCGGGGCCGGACTCACTGCCGTTATGGTTGCCGGCGGATCATGACGGATTCCAGGCGCGGACCAACCGTGCTGCACGGGAGCGGGGGATGCTCCTGCGGCCGTGGCAGGAGACGCTGGCAGCGACACTTGAGGATGAGAGGCACAAGGGCCTGAACAGGGACCGCAAAGCGGGGCTGAGCCGGGAAACCGAACAACGGCTCGTGGCGCAATGGCGGGCTGAACAGCGTTAGGCCGCCGCCGCCGTCGTGCTTGGCTCGTGCCGTACCGGGAAATTGACGCTGCGGGCGATGAAGCAGACCTGGTTGGCTTCGTGGTGTAACTGTGGCATCAAGCCGGCGTGGCCGGGATCGGCAATGGTGACGTGTGGTTTGAGCGTCACGCTCTCGAATTGCCCGCTGCCGTCCCGGTTGAGTTTCATGAGGCCTTCTGCGTTGTCCTCGTAGCCGGTGACCACCACGCCGTGCTTGACGGCAACGTGCAGGAAAGACAACATGTGGCACTGAGACAAGGCCGCGAGCAGCAGTTGCTCCGGGTTATAGCGTGTCCGGTCTCCGTGGAAGGTCGGATCCGCAGAACCCTGCAAGGTGGGAAGGCCTGGGATGTCGACATCATGGTCCCGGGAATATCCCCTGTAGCTGACCGTGCCCTCGCCCAGGTTTCCGGTCCAGCGGACGGTCAGCGCGTAGTGGTGTTCATTGAGGCCCATGCGGACAGTTTAGCTATGGGGCACCAACTGTCCGCACGAGCCTCATGTGGTGCCGGGGCTAGACGTCTGCTGCCCGTGCGCGGAGGGCGCGGGCCACGCCGTCGCGGTTTTCGAGCATCATGCGGCGCAAGGCCGCACTTTCTTCGGGAAGTCCGGCCAGGAACTCGTCCGTGCGGTCCACTGTGGCCTGGGTGGTGAGCTGCGCCGGGTAGAGACCCACCACGATCTGCTGGGCAAGAGCGTGTGTGCGGTCCTTGACGATCCCGGGCACGGCGTCGAAGTATTTAGCAGCGAAAGGCTCCAACAAGGCAGCATCCTGGACGCGCATGAAGCCGGCCACAGCGGATGCCTGCAAGGCGTTGGAGAGCTCTCCCTTGACCACGATCGACTCCCAGGCTGCTGCCTTGGCCTCAGCGGTAGGGATGGCTGCCTTTGCCTGGGCGGCGGCATTTTGGCCGTTGGACGTGTTGTCGCGGGAAAGTTCGGCGTCGATGCGTTCCTGGCCTTGCCGTCCGCCGGCCACGAGGGCGGTCAGGAGCTCCCAGCGCATGTCCTGGTCGATGGTGAGGCCTTCCAGGGTTTCCGTCCCGTCCAGGAGTGCCTGTACGTGGTCCAGTTGGCCGCCGCTGCGCGCGAGCTGCGCAAAAGACTTGGCGAACTGTAACTGGGCATCTGAGCCGGCTTCAACCGAGGTTGCGAGCTCCCGGAGTTTATCGGCGGCCGCGATGGTGGTGTCCAGCTTGTGTTCTGCCGCTACGTAGTAGGTCAGGGTGGTGGCGAGCTGGCGCAGCTGGACCAGGATCACCGAGGAATCCGTTTCGTGGGCGATGTTGGCCAGGATCAGGTCCACATAGCCGCGGGCAGGGGTTTCGCCGTCGCGGGCTGCATCCCATGCCGATCCCCAGACCAGGGTGCGGGGCAGGCTGGCTGCGAAGTCCTTGAGGTGGGCCTTGGCTGTGGCGAGGGAATGCTCGTCGAGGCGGACCTTGGCGTAGGCGAGGTCATCGTCGTTGAGCAGGATCAGGTCCGGGCGGGTGAGCCCCACCAAGGCGGGTACCTCGGTGCGGGGCCCGTCGACGTCCAGCTCCTCGCGGTGGGTGCGCTCCAGCCTGCCGTCACCGGAGAGCGTGTAGAAGCCGACGGCGAGGCGGTGCGGGCGGAGGGTGGGCTGTTCGGCGATGGCGGTCTGCAGGATCGCGAAGCCGGTGATGGAGCCATCGGCGTCAACGGTCAGCTCGGGCGCCAGCGTGTTGACGCCGGCCGTTTCCAGCCACAGTTTGCCCCACACGTCCAGGTCGCGGCCGGACGCGGCTTCGAGTTCCACCATCAGGTCGGCGAGTTCGGTATTCTTCCAGGCGTGCTTGGCGAAGTACGTGCGGACCCCGGCCATGAACTGTTCCGGGCCCACCCAGGCCACCAACTGGCGCAGAACCGAAGCGCCCTTGGCGTAGGTGATGCCATCGAAGTTCACCTCCACGTCTTCGAGGTTGTTGATCTCGGCAAAAATCGGGTGCGTGGTGGGGAGCTGGTCCTGCTTATAGGCCCAGGACTTCTCCACGGACGCGAACGTGGTCCAGGCCCGGTCGAACTCGGTGTTCTCCACGGCGGCCAGGTGGGACATGTACTCGGCGAAGGACTCGTTGAGCCACAGGTCGTTCCACCAGCGCATGGTCACCAGGTCCCCGAACCACATGTGCGCGAGTTCGTGCAGGACGGTGATGGCGCGGCGCTCAATTTGCGCGCCGGTTACTTTGCCGCGGAAGACATAGCCTTCAAGAATGGTGACGGCCCCGGCGTTTTCCATTGCCCCGGCGTTGAATTCCGGGACGAACAACTGATCGTACTTTTCGAACGGGTAGGGGCAGCCGAACTGTGCCTCGAAAAACTCAAAACCCTGTCGTGTCAGTTCAAAGATGTTGTCCGCATCGAGGTACTGCATGAGCGACTTCCGGGCAAAGACTCCCAGCGGGATGACGCGGCCGTCGGAGCTGGTGACCTCGGAACGGACCGACTGGTACGGGCCGGCTATCAAAGCGGTGACGTAGGAGGACAGGCGCGGGGTGGGCGCGAACTCCCACACTGAGCGGGCGCCGCCATCGCCGGCAGCCGGCGCTTCAACGGGAACCGGGGTGGGGGAGTTGGAAATGACGTCCCAGTGCGAGGGCGCGGTGACGGTAAACGTGAAGCTTGCTTTCAAGTCGGGCTGCTCGAAGACAGCGAACATGCGCCGCGAGTCCGGAACTTCGAACTGCGTGTACAGGTACACCTCGCCATCAACAGGGTCAACGAAGCGGTGGAGGCCCTCGCCGGTGTTCATGTACGGGGCGTCTGCCACGACTACAAGTTCGTTCCGGGCGGCGAGGCCGGGGAGTTGGATGCGGACGCCGTCCGAGACCTCGGCGGGATCGAGTTCCGTGCCGTTCAGCGTCACGCTGTGTACTGCATCGGTGATGGCATCGATGAACGTCGAGGATCCCGGCGTCGCAGAAAACGTGACCACGGTGGTGGAGCCGAAGGTCTCGTTGCCTTGGGTCAGGTCCAAGGTGACGTTGTACGACTCGACGTTGAGCAGTTGGGCGCGGATCGCGGCTTCATCGCGCGTAAGGTTCAGGCCTGGCAAGTGGTGCCTCCGGAAGTTTTTGGGATGGCCAGCCGATCGCGGCCGGACCCTGGTGTGAAGCCATTCTTTCACTCCGGGCCGGGAAGGCAAGGAGCGAACACCACAGTGTCGCCCCACGGAGTAGCGTTGGATCATGGGATCGTTCCGGGACACTCTCGATTTCCGCGCACTGAGGTTTGCGGTTGCCTTTCCGTTGCTCCTCGCCGTGGGCTTCGCGGTGTGCGCCCAAATGCTGCGCAACGACCTCCCGAACCCCGTTGCCGTCATGTGGAACTCCGACGGCGGCAGTTCTTTCGCGCCGTTCGGAGCTTACGTCGCGGGCGGCGCAGCGCTCATCACCTTCTGCGGGTGGGCGGTGTTCCTCCAAGCGGTATCCATTACCCGGCCTGTAGTTATGCGGCGCGTCATGATGGGCGTGGGCCTGATGGTCAGCCTCTTCATCACCACGGTGCTGGCCGCCGGACTGGTCGGCCAGTCAGGGTTGGCTGATGCCCGACAGTCCCACGTGGACCCGATCATCCTGGCCATGGGCAGTGGGGCGGCGGTTGCCCTGGGCGTCGTCATGATGTTCGCGTTCAAGCCCGACCCGCGGTGGACGCGGGAGGACGACGTTGCGCTGCAGGAGGAACTGAGCCTTCTCGAAGATCCGGACCTGGCGCGTGACTCGCTCAGGCTGTGGGTGCATGCCCGGAGTTCGGTATTCGTCATGATCATTGTCTCCGCACTGTTCCCGGCTGCCTTAATAGCGATCGCAGTCCCATGGCTGGGGGCATTGGTGGCGGTGGCTGCTCTGGGTGGCGCCGGGTTCCTGTTCGCGCGAGTACGTGCCGACCGTGGGGGATTACAGGTATTTGCCGGTGGCATCGTGCGTGTCCTGACGGTTCCCGCCGTCGATATCGCAGCGGCAGCACCCACCGAGGTGAAGGCTGCCGATTACGGCGGCTGGGGCTGGCGGCACCACGACGACGCCACGGCGATGCTCGTCAGCAGTGGCCCCGCCGTCGTCGTCCGGAAACTCAATGGAGGCCGGGTGGCGCTCAGCGCCGGCACAAAGGCCTCAGCCGACAACCTTGCGGGAGTTCTGAACAGGGCCGCCCACCGGGCACATGAGGACGGGCAGGCCCCATAACGCGGGTAGCGGTACCCTAGGTAGCGCATCCCTCATCGCCGCGCCCGGCCATAGGCCGTAGCCGCGCGCCAGAAAGAATGGACTTCCTGTGACTACACCCCGCGTCCACATCGCCACCGACCACGCCGGCATGGAGCTCAGTGCCCACCTGGTCAGCCACCTCACCGCCAAGGGCTATGACGTGGTGGACCACGGTCCCAAGGAGTACGACGCACTGGACGACTATCCCTCGTTCTGCATCAATGCCGGTGTTGCTGTCGTTGCGGACCAGGAAGCCGGTGTCCACGCCCTGGGCATCGTGCTGGGCGGCTCCGGCAACGGCGAACAAATCGCCGCCAACAAGGTCAAGGGTGTTCGCGCTGCGCTGGCATGGAACCTTTCCACCGCAAAGCTTGCCCGCGAGCACAACGATGCCAACGTTATTGCCGTCGGCGGCCGCCAGCACTCCGTTGAAGAAGCCACCGAGCTCATCGAAGCGTTCCTGCAGGAACCATTCAGCAACGACGAACGCCATGTGCGCCGCATCGGAAAAATTGCCGTGTACGAAACCACCGGCGAAATCGTCGAGTAGTGCCTGAAGGGCACTCGGTCCACCGCCTGGCCCGCCAATTCCAGGATGTTTTTGGCGGCCGGCGCCTGGACGTCTCCAGTCCGCAAGGACGGTTTGCCGCCGGAGCCCAGCTGCTGACCGGGCACACCATGGTGGAGGCCATGGCCCATGGGAAGCAGCTGTTCCTCAGGTTCGACCACGAAGTGTTCCTCCACGTCCACCTTGGACTGTACGGTGCGTGGAACTTTGGTGGTGACAGCACCTTTACGGGAGCCTCCAGTATTGGTGCTCCCCGTCGCATCGGAGAAAAGGAGACCGGGCCCGCGGCCGATGACACTGGATACGCCGGACCGCCTCCTCCCGTGGGTGCCGTCCGCGTCCGTTTGGTGTCCGACCACGGCTGGGCCGACCTCCGCGGTGCCACGACCTGTGCTGCCGTCACCTCGGCTCAGGCCCAAGCCGTGCTGGATCGCTTGGGCCCTGATCCGTTGCACAACAGGGGAGGGGACCGCGAGGAATTCATCCGCCGCCTCCGACGCCGCAAGACAGCGGTTGCCCTCTTGCTGATGGACCAATCGGTTCTGGCCGGCGTAGGCAACATTTATCGCGCCGAAGTGCTGTTCCGGCAGGCCCTGGATCCTTGGACCCCGGGAAGCAGTATCGACGCGGAGTCCGCCGGTCATCTGTGGGACGACACTGTGGACACCATGTCCGACGGAGTCCGTGACGGACGGATTGTTACGACGCCTCCCACACTGTGGACCGGTGGCGCTGCGATAGCGCCCGACGCCGATGCCCACTTCGTCTACAAGCGGGACGGAATGCCCTGCCGGGCCTGCGGGACGATCGTGGGCATGGCGGAAATTGGCGCCCGCAAGCTTTATTGGTGTCCCGGCTGCCAGGTGTAGCAGCAGCGGAAACAGGTTTGGCAGCAACAAAAAAGCGCCCCGATCCGTGGCTGGGGGCGCTTTTGCTGGAGGGGACGACGGGAATCGAACCCGCGTAATCAGTTTGGAAGACTGAGGCTTTACCATTAAGCTACGTCCCCAGGACGGATATCCTCGTTCTGGACATCTTCCCGGTGGCTGTTGAAGCCGGGTACAACTAAACCTAATTCCGGCGGCAGTGTCAAATGTGCATTCCTGGCTCGCTTGCCCGTAGACTGTCCTGTGCGTTCGGGGTGTAGCTCAGCTTGGCTAGAGCGCCTGCTTTGGGAGCAGGAAGTCGCAGGTTCAAATCCTGTCACCCCGACTCTGTGTTTGTGTCCGCCTTTGGGACGCGACAGAACCCCATACCCACAAAATCAGGAGTACTTAGACTGTGAAGAGCGCTGTCGAGAACCTCACCGCAACGCGGGTCAAGCTCAACGTTGAGGTTCCCT
Source organism: Arthrobacter sp. AK01 (assembly GCF_021109375.1). Classification (NCBI taxonomy): domain Bacteria; kingdom Bacillati; phylum Actinomycetota; class Actinomycetes; order Micrococcales; family Micrococcaceae; genus Arthrobacter; species Arthrobacter sp. AK01. The sequence continues at coordinate 1,451 of NZ_JAJOHP010000108.1, read as the reverse complement.
TTGAGGAACTGAAGCCGAGTATCGATGCCGCGTACAAGACCGTTGCTTCGCAGATCCAGGTTCCCGGATTCCGCAAGGGCAAAGTTCCCACCAAGCTGATCGACCAGCGTGTTGGCCGTGGCTACGTCCTGGAGACGGCCATCAACGATGGCCTCAACGGTTGGTACCAGGCCGCAGTTCAGGAAACGGGCGTACGCCCCCTGAGCCGCCCCGAGGTTGAGATCACCGAGGTTCCGGACCCCACGTCCACCGATGGCGAGCTCAAGTTCCAGGTTGAGATCGATGTCCGCCCCGAGATCGAACTGCCGGACTACGCCGGTATCAAGGTCGAGGTCGCTGCAGCTGAGTCCTCCGACGCTGACATCGATAAGTCCCTCGACGAACTGCGCGGCCGTTTCGGCACGCTCAAGTCCGTGGAGCGCCCCGCGAAGAACGATGACTTCCTGACCATCGACATCACCGCCACCATTGACGGCGAAGAGATCGATTCGGCGTCGGGCCTGTCCTACCAGGTTGGCGCCGGCACCATGCTTGAAGGCCTCGATGAAGCCGTGACCGGCCTCTCTGCGGACGAAGAAGCCATCTTCGACACCACGCTGGTAGGCGGTGACCACGCCGGCGAGTCCGCTCAGGTGAAGGTTGTTGTCAAGGCTGTCAAGGAGCGCGAACTTCCTGAGGCAAACGACGACTTCGCCCAGCTTGCCTCCGAATTCGACACCCTTGCCGAGCTCCGTGAGGACCTCGCCAAGCAGGCTGCCGACTCCAAGGTTGTTGAGCAGGGCGTAGAAGCACGCGACAAGGTCCTGGACAAGCTCGTTGAGCTCGTTGAGGTTCCGGTTCCGGATTCCGTGGTCGAAGAGCAGATCGAAGCGCACTTCAACCCGGAGAACGCCCATGGCGAAGGTGACCACGACACCGAGGAGCACCGTGCCGAGGTCAAGGCCAACACCGAGCGTGCGTTCCAGAACGAGATCATCCTTGACGCCATCGCGGACAAGGAAGAAGTAGATGTCAGCCAGAACGAGCTGATCGACTACATCGTCACCACCGCAAGCCAGTACGGCATGGACCCCAACCAGTTCGCTCAGATCATTGACCAGAGCGGCCAGGTTCCCATGATGGTTTCCGAGGTCCGCCGCCGCAAGGCGCTGGCAGTTGTGCTGGGCCAGGCAGAGGTTGTCGACTCCGAGGGCAACAAGGTTGACCTCACCGACTTCGTTCGTCCTGCCGGTGAAGCAGCAGCCGAAGAGGCCGCAGCTGTCGAGGCATCTGAGGAAGCCGACGCTGCAGCAAGCGACGACCCCGCAGCAGTGAAGTTCTAGTCAACGACTTCGACCCGCCCCCGCGGGGCAGTGGCGGGGGGGGGGTGGTGTTTTGGGGGGGGAATTTGTGCGGGGGGGGGGCGGGGGCGGGGGGGGGACACGCGCGAGACGGGGCCGAAAGACCCCCCG
>NZ_JAJOHP010000107.1:0-11942 GCF_021109375.1 Arthrobacter sp. AK01 | reverse complement strand
GTTTCACCAGGCGGCGCGTGACCTTCGGGTCGTCGCGGGCGGGGGCCCCCCGCCCCCAAGCCGGGGCCCCCCGCTGGGGCGCCCCGGGCCCCCCCCCCCGGGGGGGGCCCCCCCCCGGCCGTCGGCGTATGGTTTAAGTCCCGGCTGCCTCTCGAAACGGACCAGTGTCATGGCGCGATTGATCATCATGGGCCCTCCGGGTTCCGGTAAAGGCACTCAGGCGGAACACATCGCCAGGCATTTTGGGATCCCCGCTATTTCCACAGGCGATCTTTTCCGCGCCCACGTCCGGGACAAAACGGATCTCGGCCTGGAGGCGGGCGAGTATATGGATCGGGGTGAGTTCGTACCGGACCACGTCACCACGGACATGCTCAAGCAGCGTATGGAAGAAGCCGATGCCGGCGACGGGTTTTTGCTGGACGGCTACCCGCGAACGGTGATTCAGATCGGAGCCCTGGACGAGATGCTGGCGGTTCGGGGGCAGCCCTTGGAAGTGGTCCTGGCGCTCACGGCCTCGGACAGCGAGCTGCTGGCCCGTATGCTCCGCCGTGCTCACGAGCAAGGCCGCAGCGATGACACCGAAGCCGTGATCCAGCGTCGGTTGGAGCTGTACCGGGACGAGACGCAGCCAGTCCTGACGGCTTATTCGAAGCGCGGGATTCTGTTGACCGTGGACGGATCCGGCGAGCGGGAAACCATTACGCAGGCCGCCATTGCCGCCGTCGAAGGGGCGCTGGCGGCTTAGCCGGTCGCAGCGTGGTGTTTCGCGGCCAATGTGCGGGGTTGGGAACCGAAGCGTCGCATGCGTGCAGAACAGGGTTGCATCCGGGCCCTTCAGGAAGTCGATGGACGCGCCAATGTTAACGAGGACGACGGCGGGGGGTTTGCACCCGCCCGCGGGGCCCCGTCGGGGTGGGGGATAGCATGGTTTGGGCCGCGCGCAGCCCCCAAGCGTGGGAATCTCGCCCAGACGGTGCCATGAACGGTTGTGGTAGACCAAGGCGTCGCCGGGTTCGCCCGCTTCGATGTCACGCATCACGCGGGACTCCAGGGCGTGAACGGCGATGATTGTGGAGGTCCCCACCTCCATGCGATTGATGACGGCGCAGCGCACCCAGGCACGGACGTCGTCATACACCGCTTCGCCGGTTTCAAGGGTCGACCAGCGGTGCGTCTGGTCAAAGCGGTCGGCGCCGGGGGTCGCTCCAAACTTCGCCAAGTCGACGTCGTGCGCGTCCAGCAGGTGCACGACGACGGTTTCGGCGCGTGAAAGCACCTCGGACGCTGAGGACAGTGCCGAGACCGAGAAAATCAGCAACGGAGGTTCCGCACTCACTGAAACCACCGACGATACCGTCAGAGCCACCGGTCCTTCGCCGGCATCCGCCGTGATGACGGCGACACCTCCCGGGTGGCCACGGAACAGTGCTTTGAAGTCGTCGGCCGAGAGGGACTGCGGGAAGGTTTTCTTCGGAGCCCCGAGCCAAGTGTCGGTGGGATAGGCATGAAACATCGTTAGGACACCTTGTGCGCGGAGCGCTCGAGTTCCTCGCGAACGATTCTCGTCCCTGCGCTGAGGGCACTCAGTTTGGCCAGTGCCACGTCCCGGGGGAACGGTGCCATGCCGCAGTTGGAGCTGGGGATGAGCTTGTCCGCATCGACGAACTGCAGGGCCTTGCGAAGGGTGTCAGCGACTTCCTCCGGGGTCTCGATGGTCTCGCTTGCGACGTCGATTGCCCCGAGCATGACTTTCTTGCCGCGGAGGAGCTCGATGAGGTCCATGGGCACGTGGGAGTTCTGGGATTCCAGCGAGATGATGTCGATGCTGGAGCTCTGCAGCAGCGGGAACGTTTCCTCGTACTGCCGCCACTGTGAGCCGAGCGTCGCCTTCCAGTCAGTGTTCGCCTTGATCCCGTAGCCGTAGCAGATATGCACGGCTGTCTCCACACGCAGCCCTTCTGCCGCTCTCTCAAGCGCAGCCACGCCCCAGTCCTTGACCTCATCGAGGAAGACATTGAACGCGGGCTCGTCGAACTGGATGATGTCCACACCGGCCGCTTCCAGTTCTTTCGCTTCCTGGTTCAGGATCGCAGCGAACTCCCAGGCCAGCTTCTCGCGGCTCTTGTAGTGGTCATCGTAGAGCGTGTCCACCATGGTCATTGGACCGGGAAGAGTCCATTTGATCGGCTTGTCTGTGGTTGCGCGGAGGAACTTCGCGTCTTCGACGAATACCGGCTGCTCGCGGCGCACCGCTCCGACGACGGTCGGCACGCTTGCGTCGTAGCGGTCGCGGATGCGCACGGTCTTGCGCTGTTCAAAGTCGACCCCGCTGAGATGCTCGATGAAGGTCGTGACGAAGTGCTGGCGGGTTTGCTCGCCGTCGCTGACGATGTCGATACCGCGTCGGTTCTGCTCGTGGATGGCAATGCGCAGCGCATCCTGCTTGCCCTCAATCAGCGTATCTCCGTCCAGCTTCCACGGGGACCACAGAGTCTCCGGCTGTGCGAGCCACGATGGTTTCGGCAGGCTTCCGACAACGGTGGTGGGCAAAAGTGTGTTCATGATTGACGATTCTCCGTGGGTCAGTTGACGAGAGCGGGGTATTTGGCGGTCCACTGGTCCAATAGATCCTTGTGGGGCGTGATGAAGTGTTCCTCCGTGTACTTCGCCTGAGTGATCGCGAGCTGACTGCGCTCGACGCGGTCGTAGGCGATCTGGGTCCGCGAGTAATCCTGCTCTCCCAGGCTCGGCTGATAGACGACGGCGGCGGCGGAGTTCGCGTTGTAGACCTCCGGGCGGTAGATCTTCTGGAACGTCTCCATGGTGCTGATCGTGCCGATGAGCTGGAGGTTGGAGTAGTCGTTGAGCAGGTCGCCGCGGAAATAGAAGGCGAGCGGCGCTACGCTGCCGCGTGGCATGAAGTAGCGGACCTGCAGCCCCATCTTTGCGAAGTACGCGTCCGTCAGCGAGAACTCGTCCTGCTGGTACTCGACGCCCAGGACTGGGTGACGGTTCTCTGTTCGCCGGTACGTCTTGCTCGTGGAGACGCTGATGCACACCACTGGCGGCTGCGGGAAGCGTTCCTGGCATGCCGGGGAATCGAGGAATTGCTGGAACAGTTTGCCGTGAAGATCGCCGAAGTCCCCGGGAACGGTGGGCTTGCCTGACTCCGCTGCTGCCGCTGGCAGCACGACGCTGAAGTCGAAGTCACGGACGTAGGAGGAGAAGTTGTTCCCCACGATCCCTTGGTGGCGGACCCCGTTCAGCTGGTCAACGATCTGGATGTCGAGAACCTCGAACAGCGGGAACTGCTGATCCGTACCTTCCGCAGTGAACTCAATCTGCACGGAAACGATCTCAAGCTCGAGGGTGTAACGGTCCCGGTCCGGGTTGTCCCAGCTTGCGAGATCGTTGAAGCGGCGCCGAATCATGGTCAAGGCGTTGCGGAGGTTCTCCTGGCGGTGCTCGCCCCTCGCCAGGTTGGCGAAATTCGTCGTGATCCGGGAGCCCTCCGACGGGGAGTAGTCCTCGTCGAAGCGGGTCGTGCTGATGCTGAAGGTGAAGTCGTCTGCCATGTGCTGCCAATCCGTTGATGGGCCGGAGACGGCCTTTCAGAAGGTGATGTATCCATGGTGCAGCCTTCCCGAAGGTATCGGGTAACTAGGCATTACTATGCATTCATATAGACTTTTCCTATGCCCCAGCTTTCGAGCGGACTGACCCTGCAGCAGCTCCGCTATTTTATTGAAGTTGCCGCTGAGGGGTCGATCTCCGCGGCTGCCGATCTTCTCTACGTTGCGCAGCCGACAATGTCCGCAGCGATGAAGGATCTTGAGGCCCGGGTGGGCCGTGCTCTCCTGGTCCGCTCCGCCCGCGGGGTAACCCTCACCGCCGACGGGGTAGAGTTCCTCGGCTACGCGAGGCAGGTCGTGGAGCAGTTCGCTCTCCTCGAGCAGCGCTACCTTGGCAGGCCACCGAGGCGACGCCTGCTCGGGGTGTCAACGCAGCACTACTCGTTCGCGGTGGACGCCTTCGTCCGGATGGTCAAGGCCTCTGATGTGGCCGAATACGAGTTCTCGCTGCGTGAGTCCCGCACCTGGGACATCATCGAGGATGTCCGGACGCTGCGCAGCGAGATCGGCATCCTCTACCGGAACGATTTCAACCGGAAGATCATCGACAAGCTGCTCCGGGAATCCGGGCTCGCGTTCACTCCGCTTTTCCTCGCCGATCCGCACATTTTCATTTCACGGAACAACCCGCTCGCCTTAAAAGAGCGTGCGACCCTCGATGATCTCGCCGGCTTGCCGCGGCTAACCTTCGATCAAGGTGCGAACAACTCTTTTTACTTCGCGGAGGAGATTCTCTCCACCATGTCCAGTAAGCAGGAGATCCGGGTCTCTGACCGTGCCACCATCTTCAACCTCATGATCGGGCTCCACGGCTACACGATCTCGACGGGCATCATCAGCGGGCAGCTCGACCCGGAGATCGTCGCCATCCCGCTCGACGTTGACGAACGCATCGAGATCGGCTGGATCGGGCACGCAGCGATTCCGCTCACCGACCAAGCGCAGCACTACCTCAGGGAATTGCGGGCCGTCGTCGCTGAGTTCGGCGTAGCGCTGCTCGACTGACCGCAGTTGAGCGGGCGGGTCATTACCCCTTCAGTGATTGGACGCTTAGCCCGTCGCAGCCGGAAGTTCCGCGCCCAAGGTGCGAAGGTAGGCCGCGAAACCCTCCGGCGCGCGGGCCTGCATCCGCCCGGAGGTCACCACCCGGGTAGTGTCCGTCGCGGTGACCACGAATCTTTGGCCGCGGAGCTGTTCCACAAGGACCCGGTCTTCGTGGGCCCGCACCTTCGGGAACCCGCCCGCCGCGAGATACGCCGAAGCCCTGATGCCCAGGTTGGCTCCATAGATGTGGGGGTGGTCCTCGCGGAACGGGTGTAGCTCCAGCCAGCGCCTCAGTACTGCCGGATCTACGTCGTCGGGGTCTGGTTCAACCGAGCCGAGGATGGCGTCGGCTCCTGCGTTGGCCAGCTCCACTTGCCGCACCAGCCAGTGTTCCGGGACCGCGGAGTCGGCATCGGTGGTCGCCAACCAGGTGGTCGCTGTTCCGTCTCCGGGCATGCGGTCCAAGGCGGCCCGGATGCCGGCGTCGCGGCTGGCACCGGTACTCCGCATTTTCACGTCCACGGCGCCGAAACGGGGGTCGGCGGAAACGTACGCTGCCGTAATGTCAGCGGAGCGGTCCGTGCAGCAGTCCAGGACCACGACGATGGAAACGCTGGTTCCCGGTCGCTCCCGCTGCAAGGCGTCCGCTGCTGTCTTGAGTGCCGCGAGGGCCTTGCCGATATGCCGGTCCTCGTTGTGGGCCGGGATCACCACAATGACGCTGGTAATGGTTTGAAGGTCCGTCATGGCGAAGTGTCCGGTGCTGTGAAGACTTCCAGCATGAAGTCCTTCTCCTGATAGAGCCCGTGGGTTGGCCAGCCGAGGTGGGTGCGGGCCATGGCATGCACCGACTCGGCGTCCAACTCCCAGCCGGAAATCGGATGCCGCCAATGGCACAGAAGCAGTGTTCCGCCGGGCGTGGTGGAGGCCTGGATCCGAGCCAGGAGTTCGGTGAGTTCTTCCGGTGACAAGTAGTAGCCGGTCTCGGACAGGACCACCAGATCAAACGAGCCCTCCGGCCACTCCTGGGGCATAACCAGGTGTTTGACCTCCGCGGAAGGGTACGTCGCCAGGCGCTCCGCTGCCTGGGCCAAGGCTGCGCTGCTGGCGTCCACTCCCAGGAATGTCCGGCAACGCCGGGCGAGTTCTTCGCTGAGGGTGCCGATGGAGCAGCCCAGTTCCAATCCGGACTCGTAGCTTTCGCGGGGCAAGGCAGCCAGGCTCAGTGCCCGTTTGCGGCGCTCGTACCAGCTGGTGGTGTAGCTCCAAGGGTCCTCTTCGCGGCGGTGGACCTCGTCGAAGATCCGCTCGGCGTCCGCGGCGCTGTTGGTGCCGGCATGGGAGGGGTGCCAGGCGAACGTTTCCCATGGCCGCTCGAAGTGCTCCAGGAACGTCCCGGAAAGCAGCGTCTCATCGCCCGGTCGCCCTGACAGCGGTTCCGTTTGCGAGGCGTGGGCGCGCATCGCTTTGGCCTTGGCTTGTTGTTCTTCCTGGCTCAGGGGCACGCGTACCCAACCATTCCAGGTGGTGTCCCCAGTTCCTGCCCACAACCAGTACCAAATGGGGTATTCCAGAAGTCCGTAGCCTTCTTGTGCGGCGAGGTCCGCGGCGACCTTGCCGAGGGTGTCGTGGTCTGTATGGCCGTCGGCGCGAAAGGGGGCCACGATGACCACGTTTTCGGGCTGTATCCCCGCGGTGGTCTCCCGAACTGCTGCTTCTATGCGGTCTGCGTTTGCTGCCAATTGCCCATCCGGGAGTTCCAGAAACCGCCAGGTCGCCCTGGGTGCCAGCCCGGACACCGCCGTGTCGAATTCAGTGAGCCTGACAGCGGCAAGCTGTTCCGGCGTCGTGGTTTGCGAGTCCGGATGCGATGCCTCGCCTGCGGTGCAGAGGACCAGTTCGATCGCGGCCCCGGCCGCGTGCAGTCTGGCCAGAAAGCCGCCGGCGCCGAGCGTTTCGTCGTCTGGATGCGCGGCCACCACCACGAAGGTCAGGGCCGCGAGTTCGGCTGTATCGAGCGGTAATTCGGGGAGGGCAGCAACCCCGGCCGCGGCCCATTGCTGCTCGGACGTACCAGTGTCTGCGTGCGAGAACGTCACCATGTCCGGTCTCCCTTGAGTGTCAGCCCGCCCAGCTGGGCGTCGTCGCGCATGGCGTGATGCTGCCGGATGTACAGGGACAGGTCCGCCATACGCTTGCCGTACGTTTCGTTGAACGCCAGCGGCGCGGGGCCGAGGTTTTGCGTCACCACTGTTTGGACACGCTCGACGGCGGCGGCTACCGTTCCGCGGATGCGAAGGGCTTCGCTCCAGGCGCTGGGGCCGTTCGTGTCAGCGCCGCTGTCCAGTTCGCCGGCGTCGATTCGCTCTGCCGCTTGGGCCAGGTACCCGGTGACGGACGTGATGATCCTGTCCACCTCACCCAAGGAGGCGAGGGCGATTTGGTCCGGTTCCCTGCCGTTGTCCGCGCCCTTCGCCAGCGCGGTCTTGAAATCCCGGGCAACGGCAACTGCTCCGCCAAGCCAGCACGCGGCAACGCCCATGCCGCCCCACGCGAAGCCGGGTCGCTTGAAGTACCAGTTCTCTCCGCCAACAGGGGTTGCGGGGACTTGGCCGAAGTGGACGGTGCCGCTGGGAATTTCCTGGAGGCCGCGGCTGGTCCACGGCGGTGTTTCGCAGGACACTCCGGGGTCTTTGAGGTGCACGGCGAAGGCGGCCCGGTTGTTGTCCTCGGTGTGCGCGGTGATCACGGCACCGTCCAGTTGGGCGGCGAGCGAGCACCACGGTTTGGATCCGTTGAGGACGTAATTCCCGGCGTCGTCGCGTTTTGCCTCGAGCTTCAGGCCGGGGCCTTCGGCGGCGAAGACTCCCCAGACGCCTTCCGGATGGTTGTGATTTCCGGCCTGCTCCAGAATCGCAACGGCGTCCAAGTGAGGCTCAAGCACCCGCCCGGCCGCCACGTCCACGCCTGTGACTGAGGCCAGGAGCTCCCAGAGCTTGGCGGTGTTTCCCTCGCCGGGCTTCGGGGCCGTCAGCCCGATTTCCTTGGCGATGGCAAGCAGTGCAGGGACATCGCCCACGGCTTCCCGCACCTTTTCCAGCATGGGCTCGAGCGCCTGCAGTTGAACGGGCTCGGAACTGATGCGTACGGACTGGCATTCGGTGTTGCTCATGATGCCAAGCCTAAACTAAGTAACCTTAGGTTATGCGTGCGGAAGGCAAATGAACGACGGCGGGAGGTTCCCGCCGTCGTCAGCCTGGCTCACGACCCGGAACGCCCCAACGCGCTCCACCCCCACGAAAGTTCCCGTGGGTCCCAACATGAAGCGCATCTTCACAGCTTTTGTCACGCTTGTCACATCTTGTTGTCATTAACGGTGACAAGTTCCGTAGCTTGGAAGGGTCAGCATTCCCAAGCTCAAGGATCACCATGCCGCAGCCCAACGATTCCGCTACCGTCCCCACTGACTCCCACAGCCCGCCGGGAAAGAACCCGGGCAATGTTGCAGCCAAGCCAAGCTTCCTCAGCAACCTCGGAGCGGACCTTCCCGCATCCCTCGTAGTCTTCCTCGTCGCACTCCCTCTTTCCCTGGGCATTGCCGCCGCCTCCGGAGCCCCCGTCATGGCCGGGCTCATCGCCGCAGCGGTCGGCGGCATCGTCGCAGGCAGCCTTGGTGGTTCCCCACTGCAGGTGAGCGGCCCCGCAGCCGGCCTGACCGTCGTCGTTGCCGGTCTCGTGGACGAATTCGGCTGGGCGGTGACATGCGCCATCACGGTCGGCGCCGGCGTCGTGCAGTTACTGATGGGTGTCAGCCGCATCGGCCGGGCCGCGCTGGCAGTGTCGCCCGTGGTGGTCAAGGCGATGCTCGCCGGCATCGGCATCACCATCATTCTGCAGCAACTCCACGTGCTGCTCGGCGGCCAAGCTGCTGGGTCCGCCGTCGAAAACCTAACGGCCCTGCCAGCGGCCATCACCAACGTGGAGCTGCACTCGGCGTTGCTGGGGCTTGCCGTTGTAGCCATCTTGATGGCCTGGAAGTACTTGCCGGCAGCGGTGCGAAAAGTGCCTGGCCCGCTGGCCGCCGTCGTCGCCGTCACTGCCCTGTCCGTGGCGGTGGCTCCAAACGTTGAGCGCATCAGTTTCAGCGGCTCCATCTTCGACGCCATCGCACTGCCAAGCCTGCCCGACGGCAACTGGCGCGCAGCGGGCATGGCCGTCATTACCGTGGCCCTGATCGCGAGCATCGAATCGCTCCTGTCAGCGGTCGCCGTCGACAAAATGCACGGCGGCTCGCGCACCAACCTCAACCGCGAACTGGTGGGCCAAGGCTCCGCCAACGTTGTCTCGGGCATGCTCGGTGGCCTCCCGGTGACCGGCGTGATCGTCCGCAGCGCCACCAATGTTGAAGCCGGGGCCGCGAGCCGCACCTCCGCCATCCTGCACGGCGTCTGGGTCCTCGTCTTCTCCGCCCTGTTCGCCGGGCTCATCCAACTCATTCCGCTGTCCGTGCTGGCCGGCCTCCTGCTGGTCATCGGCGCGAAGCTCATCAAGGTCGCCGACATCCGTACCAGCCTCCGCACCGGCGAGCTCCTGGTTTACAGCGTCACCTTGGTGTGCGTCGTGGTCCTCAACCTGCTCGAAGGCGTCATGATCGGCCTGGCCCTCGCCGCCCTGTGTGTGCTGTGGCGCGTTCTCCGGGCGCAGATCAATGCCCACGCGCCCGCCGGTTCGACCCTGCCGTGGCGCGTCACCATCGCCGGATCGTGCAGCTTCTTCGCCCTGCCCCGGCTCAACCGCGTCCTCCATTCCATACCCGAAGGCCAGGACGCCGTGGTGGAACTCAACGCCGACTACCTGGACCACGCCTTCCGCGAAGCGCTGGTGGCCTGGCAGAAGCAGCACCGCAACACCGGCGCCTCGGTGGTGCTGGAGGAACACGGAACCACCGCCTTCACCGATGCCGAGGACAACACTCCCCAGCGGCAGGATCCGCGTGAATTCCCGCTGCCGCCGCGCACGTCCTGGCTGCCTGCTGAGGCGGTCACCCCGGCAGGGGACGACGACGGCGGGCGGCTGCCGCTGCGGTCAGTCCTCCTGGGCATCGACAAGTACCACCGTCGCCACGCGGACAAGGTCAGGCCACTGGTTCAGGACCTCACCGAGGGACAGAACCCTGACACGCTGTTTGTTGCCTGCGTCGACTCACGGGTCAACCCCAACCTGATCACCAGCAGCGGACCGGGTGACCTCCTGACGCTCCGCAACATTGGCAACGTGGTGTGCAGCGACGGCCGGGATGCCTCCATTGATTCAACGCTGTCCTTCGCAGTCAAAGCGTTGTCCGTGGACTCGATCGTGATCTGCGGGCACTCCAATTGCGGTGCGATGAAAGCCGTCATTGCTGATGCTGAGGGTTCTGCACCTGCCCTGGGCGCGGGATTCGATTCCTGGCTGGAGCATGCGCGTCCCAGCTACTCGGCGTTGCTCGCCGGCCACCCTGTTGCCCGCGCTGCCGACGCCGACGGCTACAGCCGGCTCGACCAACTGAGCATGGTGAACATTGCTCTGCAGCTCCGCAAATTGGAGGAGCACCCTGTCACCGGCCCTGCCCTTGCCTCCGGTCACGTGCAGGCCACGGGGTTGTTCTATGACATCTGCACCGCCCGGGTGGTGCTGGTGACGCCTGAGGGAATCGAGCAGCTGGATCCGAGCATGGCTGCCCGTTAGACCCTGTGGTTGCGGTGCGCCACCACCAACTTTGAGCTATGGACAGGCCCCGACACGCCACTCTGACGGCGCGTCGGGGCTGGTTCGCCTTCAAAGTGGGTGGTGGCGGTACGGGCTCAGGCGCCGGCGTCCGGTAGGCCCTTAACAAACTCCTCGATCTTCGCGAACACGTTTGCTTGGGCCGCCTGCGAAGCCCGCCAGTTATTCGGGATCTGGAGGGAATGGTCTGCGCCCGGGATTTCCACGAACGTCCCCGTAGTTTCCGACTTTCGACCACCATCCCAGAGTTTGTCCTCGGATCCGCCGATGAAAAGGTCGGCCTTGTCCGTGTGGCTGATTGTCTGCCGGACGGTCGTGTCTGTCAGCAGCGGCGTGAGCCAGACACCTGCCGTCTGTGTTTCCTCGGCCCAAGGAATCGCCAAGGTCCCGAAGGACTTTGCAACCACCAACCGCTGGCTTGCTGCGGGGGCGGCGGCAAAAGCCTGCTCCGCCGCCCGCGCCACGAAAGCATGCGGGGCAACTCCGGGCTCGTCATCGGCAGTCCACCTGACCGCTTGGACATGCCAACCCAACGCCGCGAGCATTTCGCCAACCCAGAAAAGGACCGGGCCCTCAACCGGGTACCCCGATCCCGGCAGGAGCACGGCTACCTTGGTCTCTGTGGACTCGTTGGTGGCGTTGGACCATGTGAAGGACTCCATCGCCCTATGCTAACGGGCACCAACGTGCGGAATACTGTACCCAGATCCATGATGTCCGGCAGGCGAGGGCTGTCGGGCGAGGAGGTGGCTGAACGTGAATGCCGGGAACAACGCCTTCAGGCGAAAGCTTGAGCGTGGCGCGGAACTAAGGGCAGTGCGTGGATGGGGTGGCAGCGCCCAGGAGGACGCAGAGCTCGAAGCTGCGGATGCCGAGGAACGTGACAAGCGCCGGAAGGTGGACGACGCTGCCCGCGCTGAATACCTGATCCGCGACGCCATGCAGCAAGGCAAATTCGACAACCTCAAGTACGCGGGAAAACCCATCCCAGGGCTGGGGGAGCACTACGATCCCGACTGGTGGGTCAAAGGCCTCATCCAGCGCGAACGGCTCAGCGGCATCGGCCCTCCGGCCATTTTGCTGCGGATCGAGGACTCCGAACTCGACGCGAAGCTGGACCAGCAGTACACGGACAAACAGGTCCGGGACATTCTTGAGGATTTCAACAAACGCGTGATCGAGGCACGGCGGCAATTGCAGGGAGGCCCTCCGGTGATCACCAAGCTCCGCGATGTGGACGGTGAACTGGAACGTTGGCGTGAGCGCCGGGCAGCCGTGGCTCCTCTTGAGCCCGAACCCGCACCGGACACCAAGCGAACGTGGTGGCAGCGACTTTGGAACGGCTCCGGCTAACCCAGTTGGGTGGGGGCGCACAACAGCAGCCGCCCGGGGGGGGGGCGGGGCCCCCGCGGGGGGGGGGGTTTTTTTGGTGGGGGGTGGGGCGGGGGGGGGGGGTGGGGGGGGGGGGGGGGGTTTTGGCCCCCGCGCGGGGGGGGC
>NZ_JAJOHP010000106.1:0-12188 GCF_021109375.1 Arthrobacter sp. AK01 | reverse complement strand
CCCCCCCCCCCCCCCCCCCCCCCCCCCCCCCCCCGGCCGGCCCCCCCCCCACACACAACAACACCACAAAAAACCGCGCGGGGGGCTCCGCCCCCCCCCCCCCCCCCCCCCCCAACTGTCATTTTGCTGGGTTTCGTACTAGGTGCCCAGGTTCCGCCTGTCGACGACAAAGCCTGTTGCCGCGTTCTCGCGGACTGCGTTGATACCGGCCACAACGGCCTTCAAATTCGGAAACTGTGGCGACACTGCCACAACCGTTCCGTCCTCGGCTGTGAGCCGGAATCGGAATGAGTTGGTACCTGCTTTGAGAATCTCGAAACTACCGGCCATTTTCCCCTGTCCCTCGCGCGTCGCTGCGTATCGAGCTGACTTCATAACTCTCCCCCCGACCCTAACGGCCATTTCAGACCATCAAAAGCCCTACTGATCGGTAATTTACAACCGATATCGGTAGATCTCTTTGAAAGCATTCGAGGAGCTACAGACCGCATGGAACCCCGCGCGTATCGTGAGGATATGACTGACTCCGGCATGGCCCCTGTGACGGGCGTGCTGCTCGCTGCGGGCGCCGGCACGCGCCTGGGCCGTGGCCCCAAGGCGCTGCTCCCCTTCCGTGGGCGCACGCTGGTGGAAGTGTTGGCCGACACCTTGTTCGACGGCGGCTGCCGCGAGGTTGTGGTGGTTCTCGGAGCTGAAGCCGACCACATTCGAAGCGTCACGGATCTGGGCACACATGTGGTGGTCGAGAACGAAAAGTGGGCCAAGGGCATGGCAGGATCGTTCCGTGCGGGCATCGACGCCGCCGCCCCCGGCAACAGCATCATGGTTGCACTGGTGGACCAACCCGGTTTGACCCCGACGGCGGTGAGCAGGCTGCTGGGCAGCCACCGTCCCGGTCGGGTCACCGCAGCCGCCTACCCTGACGAGTCAGGCCACCTGAAGCGTCGGCACCCGGTGATTTTCGACGTCGGGCTTCGCGAACAGGCCGCGGAAGCGGCCAATGGCGACACGGGCGCGCGTTCGTTCCTCAAGGCGCATCCGGGCCTGGTGGACCTGGTGGATTGCAGCGACCTCTGCTCGGGCGCAGACCTGGACACGAAGGATCAGCTGCATCTTCTGGACGGGTAGCAGCGCGGTAAATTAGGGTCCATGATCCGCATCGCACTCGACGATCCCGCACGCCCCGATGTCCACCAGCTCCTCAGCGAACACTTGGCCGACATGTTCGCCACATCGCCCGCGGAAAGCGTGCATGCCTTGGACCACTCGGCGTTGTCGCACGAGTCGATCACGTTTTGGACAGCCCGCGAGGACGGGGTTTTGTTGGGATGCGGTGCGTTGAAGACGCTCTCCAACGGGCATGCAGAGATCAAGTCCATGCGCACCACGGCCAGCGCCCGTGGACGCGGCGTGGCAACCCTGCTGCTTGAGCACATCGTGGCCGAAGCCCGGAGTCGCAGCTTGGAACGCCTCAGCCTGGAAACGGGGACCGAGGATTACTTCGCACCCGCCCGCCGACTGTATGCGCGGCACGGCTTCACCGAGTGCCCGCCGTTTGCCGATTACACCCTGGACCCGAACAGCGTGTTCATGGAGCTCCCCGTCTCACCCAAGTAGGTAGCAGATCAGGCCGTTTTGAGAGCTCAAAACGGCCTGATCTGCGACTCAGTTGGGTTAGACGGGCGCCGTGGTGCGGTCGCGGAGGGCCAGGTAGATCTTGTCCCGCGCGATGGGCAGCTCTCCGAAACGGATGCCGGTTGCGTTGCGGATCGCGTTGGCCAACGCAGGGGCGACGGGGTTGAAGGGGCTCTCGCTCATGGACTTGGCGCCCAGCGGGCCAGTGGAGTCGTTGGTCTTGGCGAAATACACCTCGCTGCGGGGCACGTCCGCGAACGACGGAATATGGTACTGACGCAGGATGTCCGTGGTGACCCGTCCGGCGTCGTCCACTTTCACTTCCTCGTACAGCACCGCACCGAGCGCCTGCGCAATGCCACCCTCAATCTGTCCACGGCACTGTCGCGGGTTCACCACCACACCGGCGTCCGCCGCCTGCACACTCTGCAGGATCCGCAGCTCACCGGTACCCGTATTGACGGCAACGCGGAAGCCATGCACGTTGAATGCCACGGAACGCGGCGTTCCTCCCCAGTTGCCATCGGTGGCGAGCCGGACGCCTTGCAGCCTGGCGGCGTCGACAATTTCGGTCAGCGTCACCCTGCGGTCTCCGCACTCAACGGCTCCGTCCACCAAACGGCAATCCGCCAAGGCCGCTCCCGTCAGCGAAGAGGCGACCGTTTGGATCCGGGTGGCGAGTTCCAGCGCTGCTCCGAGTGTCGCCTTGCCTGCCACCACGGTTCCAGCCGAGCCGAACGCGCCGGTGTCGTGCTCCAAGAGGTCGGTATCGGACTGGCGAACGGTCACCTTGGAAGCTGCTGTCGCCAGCGCAGTGGCAGCCAGCTGCGCATGCACAGTGGTGGTGCCGTTCCCGAATTCCGCAGTACCGACGTCGACGGCGAACCTTCCGTCCGCTTCCAGGCTCACCCGGGTGTGGGCGAAGTGGCCGCGGGGTGGGACGGTGTCGATCATGGAGAGCGCGGAACCTTCGCCAACGACCCATTCGGGGCCAAGGTCATCGAGCCCGGCAGCACGGTAGCGTTCCTTGCCACGATCCAGGGCATCGCGCACCAAGGCCACGCATTGGTCCAGTCCGTAGCTTCCGTAGTGAACGTCTTCCTCGGGCTCCGGCGTAGTGGACAGCATGTGGTCACCGGGCCGGACCATGTTCTTGAGCCGGAACTCCAAGGGATCCATGCCAATGCCAACGGCAAGCTCATCAATGGCCGACTCGATCGCGAAGATCATCTGGCTCAGCCCATAGCCGCGGAAGGCGCCGGCGGGAACGGTGTTGGTGTAGACGGCGTGGGCGTCAACTTTCTTGTTGACGCATTTGTAGACCGCCAGGGACTCGCCGCAGCCATGGAACATGACTCCGGGAGCATGGTTTCCGTAGGCGCCGGTGTTGGTGAGGACGTCCAGCTGCAGCGCAGTGAGGTAGCCGTCCCTGCTGGCACCCGCCTTGAGCTTGATAGTGAACGGGTGACGGGTCGTTGTGGCGGTGAACTGCTCGGTACGGGTGAACTCGAGCTGCACTGGCCGGCGGAGCTTCAGCGCGGCCAAGGCCACCAGGTCCTCGGTGAGGACTTCCTGCTTCCCACCAAAACCACCGCCAACCCTCCCGGCCACAACGCGGACGGTCTCCGGCGGCAGATTGAACAACCGGCTCAACGTCCGCTTCACCAAGAACGGAACCTGGGTGGACGAACGGACAATCAGCCTGCCGTCCTCATCCAACCAAGCGATGGACGCGTGAGTTTCCATGGCCACGTGCTGCACCCGCTGAGTCTGGTAAGTGTGCTCGTGGATGAAGTCGGCGGCCGCGAAGCCATCTGCAACACTGCCTAGCTCGGCATGCACTTCCGCCACCACGTTGTGATGCGGCCTGGAGATCCGGGACGCTTCACCGTCCTTCTCACCGTGAATCGCGGGAGCGCCGGGAAGGATGGCTTCCTGGGGAGTGAACACCGGCGCCAGGAGTTCGTACTGAACAGCCAGCGCGCGGGCACCGGCCTCGGCCGCACCCACCGAATCGGCCACGACGGCCGCAACCCGCTGCCCAATGAAACGGACCACGTTGTCCAGCACGCGGGTGTCGTCGGGGTCATCGGTGAAGTTCTCGTGCTGGGCTGTGGAGAACAATTGCTGCGGTGCGTCCTCGTGCGTGAACACAGCAACGACACCCGGCACGGCCAGTGCCGGAGCCTTGTCGATGGACACAATCCGGGCGTGCGCATGCGGCGAACGCAGGAGCTTCAAATGCAACAAACCAGGGAGCTGCTCCGCTGGAACATCCAGGGCGTACCTGGCAGTTCCGGTCACCACGGCGTTGCTGGCGAGGGCGGGGACGTTGTCGCCGAGCTGGCCGGGAGTGGCTTCCACGGCGGGGGTTCCCGCAGCGCCAGGTGACTGAGCCCCGGAAACATCGGCTCCGGCGTCGTGCTCGTGATCGCTTCCGTGACCACAAACCGCATCCGCGATGGAGCGGTAACCCGTGCAGCGGCAGAGATTGCCCTTGAGGTTTCGGGGCAGGTTGGCACGTTGCTCGTCGTCGAACGTGGCGGCCGTCATCATCATTCCGGCGGTGCAGAATCCGCACTGGAAGCCCTGTCCTTCACTGAACTGTTCCTGCACAGGGTGGAGTTGCCCGTCCTTGGACAGGCCTTCGATGGTGGTGACGGCTTTGCCCTCGGCACGGACGGCCGGGTAGATGCAGCTGTGCACGGGCGTGCCGTCAACGTGGACGGTGCAGGCTCCACAGTCGCCGCCGTCGCAGCCTTTCTTGACGCCGAAGTTGCCCTCTTCGCGGAGGAACGTGCGGAGGCATTGGCCGGGGCGGGGTGTGGCCTGCGAGGCAGTTCCGTTGATCTCAATTGCCATTCGGGGCCTCCTTCTGCTGGGTGTTGGATGGTGCGGGCTGCGTGGATGGCTGGGGCGAGGTGTTGTGTGGCGGCCAGAAATCGCCGGACACGGTCATTGACTCGCCCAGCAGCTCTGCCCGGATCTCCTCGGCCAGCTTGAACGTCATGTCACGGCGCCACGCCGGCAGGCCATGGATGTCGTCGTGGTACAGGGGCCACGGAATGGAATCGCCGACGGCGTCAGCCAACGTCCCGGCGTCGGGAACCTGCCCGGCGGGGAACCGCAGCTGCACTGGCCTTTTGGTGGAGGCGGTCACGGTGATGACCAAGCTGCCGTCGGGGTCGAGCCGGCCGATCAGCAGAACGCCGGAGCGGCCGAGGTTGCTCAGCGACAGCCGCCGGAAGGCGACGCGGGCTGAAAGCGCGTGTGCCGGCAGGTGGATGCTGCGCAGCAACTCCCCCGGCGCCAGGACGGTCTGCATATCTCCCGTCACAAAGTCGCTCACTGGGACGGTGCGGCTGGTGCCGTCCGGGCTGAGGATGGTCCCCACTCCGTCGAGTCCGGCGCACAACGATGTCATGGGCCCGGCCGGCAGGCCGGTGCATAGGTTGCCACCCACGGTGGACATGTTCCAGATCTTGAAGGATGCCACGAAGGAGTCACAACAAGGGCGGATCAGTGCAAGGCCAGGCCATTCGCGGCTTGCTGCCTCGGCGGTCTGCGGCAGGGCGTAGAGCTCGGCCACAGTACACGTAGCTGCAAGCTCGATGCCCGCGCCTGTCACGGTGATTGCGGGCCAGTTGGCTTCTCCGAGATCCAGGAGGCGCTTGAGAACCGTGCTTCCGTAGGAGAAGAGGACGGTACCTCCCGCCAACCAGGCATCGCCGTCCCGCCAAAGTGCCGGATCCGTGGTGGGCACCACGGCCTCGATGGTGTTCATGTCCATGGGTCCTCCTGAGTGAGGGATTGGGGTACTGGGTGAATCGGCGCCGGATGAATGGGGCCCGTGCTGTCCTTGAGGGAGGGGAACCCGCTGGACTTATCGCCGCCGCCGGCTGGGACGGCCGTTACGCGCTCCGCAATGATCTCCGCCGTGATGGAGACCGCTACTTCCGCGGGAGTCACAGCGCCGAGGTTCAACCCGATCGGTGAGTGCAGGCGTTCAAGTGCCTCCGGAGTTGTCCCGGCTTCAAGCAGCGCATCAACTCGTTGACGATGGCTGCGACGGGATCCCATCGCACCGACGTACGCCAGGTTGAAGCGCAAGGCCGTTTCCAGCAGCGGGATGTCGAACTTGGGGTCGTGGGTCAGGACGCACACCACTGTCCGGTTGTCGATGCGGCGTGCTGCTGCCTCGGTTTCCAGGTAGCGATGCGGCCAGTCGGTGACCACCTGATCGGCTCCGGCGAAGCGGCCCTGCTGCGCGAAGGCGGGCCGGGCATCGCAGAGGGTGACGTTGTAGCCGAGAAGTTGTCCGGCGGGGAGCAACGCTGCGCCGAAGTCGTTGGCACCAAAGATGAGCATCCGTGCGGCAGGCAAGCGGCTTTCGACGAACAAGGTGATGGGCTCTGGCTGGGTATCTTCTTCCTGGCTCTCGGCAGCCCACCTGTCGGTAGTGACCCAGCCATCGATGCAGCCCTCCGGCGGTGCGAGCCGGACCAACCCGGCACGTCCACCCTGGAGCAGCGGCTCCACTTGGGCGGCCGCTGCAAAGAGAGTGGCAGGGTGGTCGCCCACCAGCTTGGCCAGCTCCTCAGATTCCATGGCGCGGAACCGCACAGGATCGTTGACGACAACTACTCCTCCACCGGCACCGAGCCTGCGGATAAGTGCCATGGAGGCTGGGGCTTCCGCGTTGTGTGCTGTGGAGGATCGGCCTTGGAAGGATGAAAGCCCAGTAAAAACAGAAAGCTCCGCAGAGCCGGCTCCCAGTGGCTGGATGTGGACTTCCAGCTCACCCCCGCAGGTGAGTCCGACGGCGAACGCGTCCTCGGCACTGTAGCCGAACGACTCCAGGCGCGGGCCGCCGTCGCGCATTGCTTCCAGCGCCGCCTCCACGACGGCGCCTTCGACGCAACCTCCGGACAAGCTACCCAGGATTTCGCCGTGTTCGGAAACCAACATGGAGGTCCCCATGGGCCGTGGCACGGAGCCACCAGTCCCTACGATCGTGGCCACGGCACACAGTTGGCCAGAGACCGCAGGCCGCCAGCTGCCCAAAGAAGGCATCAGATCCAGCATGGCAACACATCCTTATTCCAGGTGTCCCAACCGGGTGGCCCGGCCGGAGCAGTGCGCGATCTTGCCTCATATTCTCATTTCCAGAGGTTGTTGAGGGGAAGTCGCGGCTAAGTCAGTAAGAGTTCAATGGGTAAGAGTTCATAGGAACGGGGGCAAGGGCTTCATCTCCCTGCCCCCGTTCCCTGACGGAGCGTCGGTGCCCGTCCCTGAATCATCAGGGCCGCCGCCCGCCGTCGTGCCTGTTTGAAAGGGACGACGACGGCGGACGCCTATTCGTGCGGTGGGTTCCGACGGACCGTCGATCGGAGTGCCGGATGACCCGCCGGCACGGGGTGGGGCTCCGGGTCAGACACCCATCAGGGCGTTGATTGGGCCGCGGGCGAAGTAGATGATGAAGCCTGCCGTGACCACCCACATGAGCGGGTGGACCTTCCTGGCCTTGCCCGACGCCGCGCTGATCACCGCGAAGGAGATGAAGCCGACGCCGATGCCGTTGGCGATGGAGTAGGTCAACGGCATGGTCACGATGGTCAGGAACGCAGGGAGTGCGATGGAGAACTTGGTGAACTTGATCTCCCGGATCTGGGCCATCATCATTGCGCCCACCACCACCAGTGCTGCAGCAGCTACTTCCAGCGGCACCACCGAGGTGAGCGGGGTGAAGAACATCGAGCCCAGGAACAGGAGGCCGGTGACCACGGAGGCCAGGCCGGTGCGTGCGCCCTCACCGATGCCGGCTGCGGAGTCGATGTACACCGTGTTGGACGAACCGGAGGTTGCGCCACCCACCACTGCGCCCATGCCTTCAACGATGAAGGCCGACTTCAGCTTGGGGAACGTGCCGTCCTTGTGTGCCACGCCTGCGCTCTTGGCCAGGCCCGTCATGGTGCCCATGGCGTCGAAGAAGTTGGTGAACACCAGGGTGAAGACCAGCATCGTCGCGGCCAATCCGCCGATCCGGGCGAACGAACCGAAGAGATCGAACTGGCCCACCAGGCTCAGGTCCGGGACCGAAACGAGTTGGCTCGACAGGATGGGGACGTTGAGGTGCCAGCCACCGGGGTTGTCGGCGCTGCCGGGACCGATGTGGAACACTGCCTCGACAACTGCGGCGAGGACGGTGGTGGCGACGATGCCGATCAGCAGGCCGCCCTGGATCTTGCGTGCCACGAGGATGCCCATGGTCAGCAGTCCGACGATAAAGACGAGGGTGGGGATGGAGGTGATGGAGCCGTTGTCTCCGAGCTGGACCGGCGGGCCGCCCGTGGTGGCGCGAACAAAACCTGAGTCGACGAAGCCGATGAAGGCAATGAACAAGCCGATGCCCACGGTGATGGCAGCCTTAAGTTCCTTGGGGACTGCCTTGAAGATCGCCGTTCTGGCACCGGTGGCGCCGAAGAGGACAATCAGGATGCCGTTGATGACCACCAGGCCCATGGCTTCTGGCCACGTGACTTCCTGGATCACCGCGACGGCGAGGAAGGAGTTGATGCCCAGGCCGGCAGCAAGGCCGAAAGGCAGGTTGGCCACGAGGCCGAAAACGATGGTCATGACGCCGGCGGTGAGGCCCGTAACGGCACCCACCTGCGCTGCGGAAAGCCAGCCGCCCGCGACATCAACCGGAGCGTTGTCCGCCGAGAAGCCACCCAGGATGAGCGGGTTCAGGATGACGATGTACGCCATGGTGAAGAAGGTGACCAGGCCGCCGCGGAATTCACGGGCCAACGTGGAGCCACGCTTGGAGATCTGGAAGAACTTGTCCAGGAAGGAATTCGACACCGGGGGCTTCTTGTTGCCATCTGCCAGGCCGGTTGCCGTGTGCTTTGCCGCTGTGGGCTCTGCGCCGTCTCCTTGGGGAAAGAGCGCAGCCTGCTTCTCAGCGGAATTATCCAGGATTGTCATGTCAGCCACCGGGCCCTAGTAGTCAATCCTGGAATCAAGCGTGTTCCATGTGTTGAACGGCTGGAGGGCCGCCGGAGCCTGGGGGTCGCCCAGTTCCAGCTTGGCTACCGGCATCAGCGCGTCCCGGTTATCGTTCTCGAAGTACTCGTAGAAGACGGCGTCGTCGAAGCCGACGGATGCGGCGTCGTGACGGTCTGCGGCAAAGAACACGCGGTCAACGCGTGCCCAGAGTGCGGAGGCCAGGCACATGGGGCATGGCTCGCAGCTGGTGTAGAGGGTTGCACCGCTCAGATCGAAGGTTCCCAGTTCGCGGCAGGCGTTACGGATGGCCGTGACTTCTGCATGTGCGGTGGGATCGTTCGTGGCGGTAACGCGGTTGACGCCTTCGAAGGCTCGTCCGTCCGCGGTGACAATGACGGCGCCGAAGGGGCCACCACTGTTGAGGACATTGGCTGTTGCCAGCTCAATGGATGTGGCCAGGAATTGCTCGGCCGTGACGGTTGTACTCATGTTGCGACTTCCTTAGTGCTGAGGAAGCCAGGTGACCTGTTTGGGGGCGCTACAGAGAAGAGCTCCAGTTAGCTTGGTTACCAGGCTTCAGCATGTGCGATGAAGGTTAAGTTGCGCCTGGTAGATAGCTTCCCGAGGTCCGGGTGCCCGCCTTTGGCAGTTAGAGCGTAGCACCGGGTTTGTGAGCCGCGCCATAGTTTTTTGAAAATTTAATTTCGTAATGCGAAATTACATTTACCTGCTGGATGCTGGCCGAATGTGACTGTGGGCGCCCGGCGGGCGTTGACTGCCGCCGTCGAGCATTCTACGCTTTTCGGACTGGGCCGCGTTCTGACGGCCCGGCAACCTGGATCAGCAGACAGGGCCTAACTGAGCTGGAACGCGTACACGCCGACCAGACAAGGAACCTGTTATGACCCGTCTTTGGATCAAGAATCCGCTGGGAATTTTCACCGCAAACGACCTCGACGCCGGTGGCGGCCTGGTGGTTTCCGACGGGAAAATCGTAGAGCTGGTACCTTCGGGCGGGCAGCCCTCTTCTCCCGCCACCGTTTTTGACGCCTCCTCCCACGTGGTTCTCCCCGGGCTCATCAATACGCACCACCACTTCTACCAAACCCTCACCCGCGCCTGGGGACCCGTGGCCAACGCTCCCCTGTTCCCCTGGCTGCAGAACCTGTACCCCGTGTGGGCACGGTTGACGCCCCGCAGCCTCGAGCTTGCCGTGCAGGTTGCGCTGGCCGAATTGCTGCTTTCCGGCTGCACCACCGCTGCCGACCACCACTACCTCTTCCCCGACGGCATGGAAGACGCCATCGATATCGAGGTGGCGGCCGTGCGCTCCATGGGAATGCGGGCCACCTTGACCCGCGGGTCCATGACGTTGGGAGAGGACGACGGCGGGCTGCCGCCCAGGACCACGGTCCAGTCGCCTGAGGCGATTCTGGCGGACAGTGAACGGCTCATCCGCGAGTACCACGAAACCGGTGATGGGGCTGTTGTTCAGATCGCGCTTGCCCCGTGCTCACCGTTCTCGGTGACCAAGGAAATCATGGCCGAGAGCGCCGCCATGGCCGAACGCTTCGACGTCCGGCTGCACACCCACCTTGCCGAAACCATCGACGAGGAAGACTTCTGCAAATCCATGTTCGGGCTGCGGACCGTGGACTACCTGGAGTCCGTGGGCTGGTTGGGAAACCGTACCTGGCTGGGTCACGGGATCCACTTCAACGACGAGGAGATCGCCAGACTCGGAGCCGCGGGCACCGCCGTCGCGCATTGCCCCACCTCCAACATGCGCCTGGCCTCCGGGACCGCCCGCGTCCTGGAACTTGAAGCAGCGGGAGTTCCCGTGGGGCTGGGAGTGGACGGATCGGCGTCGAACGATGCTTCGAACATGATCCTCGAGGCACGGCAGGCACTGTATCTGCAGCGACTCCGCTACGGCGCTTCCGTTCCCGTGGAGCGTGCCCTGGGCTGGGCAACGCGTGGGTCGGCTGCGGTTTTGGGTCGCTCCGACATCGGGCAGCTGGCACCCGGGCTCCAGGCGGACCTGGCCCTGTTCAAGCCTGACGAGCTGCGCTTCTCCGGCAGCCACGACCCCGTCGCTGCGTTGTTGCTGTGCGGTGCGGACCGTGCCGACCGCGTAATGGTGGGCGGGCAGTGGCGCGTGGTTGACGGTGCGATTCCGGGCTTGGACGTGGCCGGACTCATCGCTGAGCACTCGGCGGCGGCGCGGAAGTTGGTAGCGGGGTAGCTTCCGCTTGCTCTGCGCGCGAAATCGCCGGAACGCTTCCATTTCGCAGGGAACGTTCCGGCGATTTCGCGGCTTTGCAGCGACTTCGTTGCCGGCGGCCGAGACGCTTCCTAGATCATGATCTTGTAAATGTGATGCGTGTACTCGTTGGCGAACGAGTCCGTGAACTTTCCGTTTCGGACAGGGATACTGCGGTTCTCGCCCACCACTTCCACCTGCGAGCCAGTGATCCCGGCAGGAAGGGTGAACGTCTTCGCACCGGTCGCCCCGTTCACACCGATGCCGGCGAAGAGGTAGGCGCTGCCGTCCTTGGCTTTGAGCATCGTGTCCGTACCCGTGGCGCCCGCGTTCCACACATAGCTTTGCGTATTGAGGACAGGAGCGAGGGCTTGGATACCAGCGAGTGCGGCTTTGATCTTCGCCTTGCGATCAGCCGGCGCCTGGACCAGTGAATACGTCCCGAACCCTGCCTGGCCGTTGTTGTTGTGCTGGAAAATGCTGATCCCGCGTGCCTCGTGGATGATGCCGGACCACATAGCTCCCTCCATCTGTTCGGGCGTGATGGTGCGGTCATTGGAGGCATTCAGGAACGGTTTAGCCGACTCAACGAAAATCCAGTTCGGATGGATGCCAGGTGCCGACTGGAACTTCCGCATCTGGTCAATCTGCCAACCATAGGCCGCCGATGTCGCCGTCTTTGCGCCCTGCGGCCACGCCGGGGTCCGGTTCAACTCGTCCTGCAGATCCGCCCGCGTGTACATGTAGTTATCCACGGATGCCGCGTCAACGGTGGCCATGAAGTCGTCCATCAGCCCCGGTGCCCAATAAGTGCCCAGGATGCCCTTGGAGTAGTTCGCGAAAGCAAACCTAGCGTCGTTGAATCCCCGGATCTGGGCCACTTTGTTCTGCATCTGTTGAAGGTTCTGCGCGTAGGTTGAGCCGTTGCAGCCCAGCCCGAGCATGTCGCACTCGTCGTACGTGTCCCAACCGACCACACCAGGGTTACTGCCCACTTCGGTGCGGGACCATTCCGTGCCGGCGATGACCAGCATTCCCGTATTCGTAATGGACGCCATCGTGGAGCCATCATGTTCGGCGTTCTGATAAACGTTGACCCCAATGTCCTTCAACTGGGTGGCGTGCTCAGGTTTGCCGTAATACACGCTGACCGGGAACAGGTTGGGGTTGTTGAGCTTCGCTGCGCCAGGGAACTTTGCCCAGTAAGCAGGGCCTCCATCCCACGGAACCCGCGCCAGGTTGGCGAGGCTCCCCGTGCCCGGGGTGGGGGTTGGGGTTGCCG
>NZ_JAJOHP010000105.1:0-12231 GCF_021109375.1 Arthrobacter sp. AK01 | reverse complement strand
GGGCATCTCGGTTTCCCCCCCCCCCCCCCCGGCGCGCCGCCGCCCCGGGGGGGGGGTCCCCCCGGGCGCCCGCCCCCCCACTCCCCCCGCCCCCCCCCCCCCCCCCGCCCCGCCCCCCGGGGGGGGGGGGCCCCCTCTTCATGTCTCATCTCATCGGCAGCGAACCGGGCTTAGACGTTCCTGACCGCGATGACGGCGTTGTGTCCGCCGAAACCGAAGGAGTTGCTCAACGCGACGATATCGCCGGCAGGCAAGTCCCGGACCGATGTCACGACGTCAAGCGGGATCTCCGGATCCTGGTTCTCAAGGTTGATGGTGACCGGCGCCTTGCGCTCATAGACGGCCAGCACTGTCAGGACAGCCTCAACGGCGCCTGAAGCGCCCAGGAGGTGGCCCATCTGGGACTTGGTGGCGGAGACCGCGACATTGTCCACATGGGTCCCCAACGCGGCACGCAGGGCCGTGTACTCGGGCTTGTCGCCAACCGGGGTGGACGTGGCATGCGCGTTGACGTGGACTACGTCCTCAGCCTGGATCCGGCCATCAAACATGGCGGCCTTCAGGGCACGCGTTGCACCCAGGCCCTCGGGGTCCGGTGCCGTGATGTGGTACGCATCCGCAGTTACCGATGTGCCAGCGAGTTCGGCGTAGATGCGCGCTCCACGGGCGATTGCGTGCTCTTCGGCTTCGAGAACCAAAGCGCCGGCACCTTCGCCCATGACGAAGCCGTCACGGTCGATGTCGTAAGGGCGGGACGCGCGTTCCGGCTCGTCGTTGCGACGGGAGAGCGCCTGCATGGAGGAGAAAGCGGCCAAGGGCATCGGGTGGATGGCAGCTTCCGCGCCACCGCACACTACGACGTCGGCCTTGCCTGAACGGATGAGCTCCAGGCCGAGATGGAGGGCTTCCGTGCCTGATGCACAGGCTGAGACGGGAGTGTGCGCTCCAGCGCGGGCGCCGAGGTCGAGGCTGACCGCCGCCGCTACGCCATTGGGCATGAGCATTGGAACGGTCATGGGCAGGACCCGGCGGGGGCCCCTGTCCCTGAGGGTGTCCCAGGCATCCAGAAGGGTCCAGACGCCGCCGATGCCGGTGGCAAAAGCAACAGCCAGGCGGTCGTGGTCGAGGTCCTCGATCCCGGAGTCGGCCCAGGCTTCACGTGCTGCGATGACGCCAAACTGGGTGGATGGGTCCATACGCTTGGCCTCAACCCGGCTCAGGACCTCAAGGGCCGGCGTCGAGCACCGGGCAGCAAAGTGGACGGGGAGGTCGTACTTGGCCACCCACTCGTCTTCGAGCGTGCGGGCGCCGGAGACCCCTTTCAGCGCGTTCTGCCACATTGTGGGTACGTCGCCGCCGATGGGAGTGGTGGCCCCCAGACCGGTTATGACTACTTTGCGTGCCATGCGATCACTCTCTGTCGGATCAGCCGTTCCGCCTGCAGGGATTCACAGGGGAAGGCTACAAAATCTTTGGGCGTTACTGCGGCTGTGCCGGGCGCAAGGATAGGAATCCCGGCCCGGCACAGCTGGTGTCAGGACTAGGCCTGTGCGTTGGCGATGAAGCTGACGGCGTCGCCGACGGTCTTGAGGTTCTTGACCTCTTCGTCGGGGATGCGAACGCCGAACTTCTCTTCAGCGTTGACAACGATGGTCATCATGGAGATGGAGTCGATGTCCAGGTCCTCGGTGAAGGACTTGTCCAGCTCCACGGCTTCGGTGGCGAGGCCCGTCTCTTCGTTGACGATTTCAGCCAGGCCGGCCAGGATTTCTTCGTTGCTAGCCATTGTTGGCTCCTTTTCTTGTTGTACCGGCTACTGCCGGAAAGGGGGCAAACCGCGGGTTGCGGTTTGGGTTTGTAAGTCGTATTCAGTTGGCTGGAGGCTGCAGGCCAATCCAGGTCTACGGCAGAACTACTACCTGGGCGCCGAAGACCAGTCCGGCGCCGAACCCGATCTGCAGGGCCAGGCCGCCGCTCAACTCAGGGTTTTCCTGAAGCAAGCGGTGCGTTGCCAGCGGGATGGAAGCCGCGGACGTATTGCCCGCCTGGGCGATGTCGCGGCCGATGACAACGGATTCGGGAAGCTTGAGCTTCTTGACCATCTCGTCGATGATTCGCATGTTTGCCTGATGCGGTACAAACGCGGCGAGATCGGTGGCCTCGATGCCGGCGGCGTCCAAGGCCTGCTGGGCTACCTTTGCCATTTCCCAAACTGCCCAGCGGAACACAGTCTGGCCGTCCTGGCGCAGTGTCGGCCAGACGTCCTGGGTTGCCGAGAGAATGGCGGGGTCGTCGATTTCGTCGGAGTGGCGGGCCGATTCGCCCAGCTTCTTGACGTCTTCAAGGGAGTGGGTCATGCCAATGGCGTCCCACTTGCTGCCGTCCGAGCCCCACACCGAAGGCCCGATTCCCGGGGTGTCGGATGGGCCCACTACGACAGCGCCGGCGCCGTCGCCGAGGAGGAAGGAAATGGTGCGTTCGTGGTTGTCGATGACATCGGAGAGTTTCTCCGCGCCCACGACCAAAACGTACTCGGCTGCGCCGGAACGGACCAGGGCGTCGGCCTGGGCCACGCCATAGCAATACCCTGCGCAGGCGGCCGAGATGTCGTAGGCGGGTGCCGGCGTCGCGCCCAAACGATCAGTGAGTGCAGCGGCAGCTGACGGCGTCGCGTACGGGTGCGTCACAGTGGACACAATCACGGCGCCGAGTTGGGATGCTTCGATACCCGCCTGCTGGAGCGCCTCGCGTGCGGCGCCTTCGGCCATGTCGATGACGCTGACGTCAGCTGCTGCGCGGTGGCGTGTGATGATTCCGGTGCGTTGGCGGATCCATTCGTCCGAAGAGTCGATCCACTGGCAGACGTCGTCGTTGGTGACGATGACGTCGGGGCGGTAGGCGCCGATACCCAGGATGCGGGCGTTCTCGTTGACGGCAGCCTTGTTCAATACGGGAGTGCTCATGCTTGTCCCTCCAATTCGGCGAAGAGTGCGAGGGCCGCGGACAGGTCATCCGGGGTCTTGACGGCAACGGTCTTGACGCCGGGCATTCCGCGCTTGGCCAAGCCGGCGAGGGTGCCGGCGGGGGCAAGTTCGATGACCCCGGTGACGCCGCGCGCAACCAGCGTTTCCATGCACTTGTCCCAACGGACAGGGCGGGAGACCTGGGCGATCAGGCTGTCTACAGCGGCAGGTCCTCCGGTGACCTCCTGGCCGTCGTAGTTCGACAGCAGCGGTACAGCCGGATTCTGAGGAGACAGCGACGGCTTGAGGGATTCGAGCGCGCTGACGGCCGGAGCCATGTGCGAGGTGTGGAATGCGCCCGCGACCTTGAGGGGGATCACGCGTGCCTTCGCCGGGGGGTTGTCTGCGAGGACTTTGAGCTGGTCGAAGGTACCGGCGGCAACTGTCTGGCCTGCGCCGTTGACGTTCGCGGGAGTTGCGCCGGATGCCTCGATGGCCGCCAGGACCTCGGCGGGGTCGCCTCCGACGACAGCGCTCATCCCGGTGGGGGTCACTGCGGCTGCCGCGGCCATGCTGTTGGCGCGTTCCCGGACGAAGGTCATGGCTTCGGCCTCGGTGAGGACGCCTGCCAGGGCCGAAGCCGTGATCTCGCCAACGGAGTGCCCGGCGAGGATGACAGGAAGGGTGCTGAGTTCGACGTCGAACAAAGACTTGGCGGCTACGAGGCCGGCTGCAACAATCAGCGGCTGAGCCACCGCAGTGTCTTTGATGGTCTCTTCGTCCGAGGTGGTTCCGTGGGCCTTGAGGTCAATGCCTGCGATCTCGCTCAGGGAGGCCAATTGGCCTTCGACGGAAGGGAGTTCCAGCCAAGGGGCTAAAAATCCGGGGGTCTGGGAGCCCTGTCCAGGGCAGACGATTGCAAGCACGTATCCAGCTTTCCAAATTGCCACGTGATCCACTGGTGTTTTGGTACACCAAGCTCACTGGGTCAGTTTGTAGGAAGTCTACAACGGTTCAGTTCTGTGAACGCGACGCGTGACGTTCGGGGGCGGCTTTTGGTTGGGCCGAAAGCCTGCCGACTACCAAGGCGGTTTGCAGCACAAAAGCCTCCCTTGGAAGAAGCGGATCCCAGCCTGTGACGTCGCAGACACGCTTCAAACGGTAGCGCACAGTATTGGCATGGACGAACAGTTCACGGGCTGTGGCTTCCAGGGAGTGGCCCAGTTCGAGATAGGTGCCAAGGGTCTCCACCAAGCCATTCGAGGCGGCCAACAATGGCCGGTAGATGTTCTTGATCAGCGACCTGCGTGCAGCGTCGTCTCCGGAGACAACCCGCTCAGGAAGCAGGTCGTCGGCTGCAACGGGCCGCGGTGCCGAGGGCCACGCGCGGGCCGCCGTGAGCCCAGCGAATGCCGCCTGCGCGGAACTGCTCGCTTCAAGGAGCGACCCCGCCTCCGGCCCGTAAACAACGGCACCGGGGGCGAAAAGCTCACTGAGCTTGACGTACGCGGTGTCGCGGTCCTGCACACCACCAAGGATCAGGATCAGCCGGTCGCCTTGGATTCCCACCAAGGCATCCTCAGCGAAACGCCCGGCGGTTCGGCGCAGTTCGCTGACGTAGCTGGCGCTGGGCTCCGACGGCGAATTGCCCACCATTACTGTGAAGCGCTCCTGTGCCTTCCAGCCGAGGGCGGCGATCCGTGACCTGAGCGCGTCCGTGTTCTCGCCGCGCAGGATGGCGTCAACGATCAGCGCTTCAAGGCGGGTGTCCCAGGAACCGCGGGATTCGGCGGCCCTGGCGTATACGTCGGCAGCTGCGAAAGCCACTTCACGCGAATAGCGCAGGACGGCCTCCCGCAACGAAGGTTGGTCTGATTCCGGCGCGATGACAGGAACCTGGTCCTCGACGACTTCCACCACGATTCGGATCAACTGGAGGGCCTTTTGCAGGCTGATGGAGCGCGTCAGCTCGGTGGGGGCGTTTCCGAAGACGTCAGTCAGGATCCATGACGGCGAACTTGGCCGTTCGTACCACGTCACAAATGCGGCGATACCATTCTGCGCTACCAGTCCCAGCGCGGAGCGCTCATCGGAGCTGAGACGGCTGTACCAGGGCAGCGACTTCTCGAGTTGGCGCATGGTGCTGGTGGACAGCTGGCCCACGTTGGCGCGGAGTTGCCGCAGAGTTTCGGCCTTTTCAGGCGACAACGCCTGGGTTGCTGCCTTGCGCTTGGAAGTTGTTTTGCTTGGCTCTGCCATGGAATGAGCATACGGGCCATCCCGCGCAAGCTCCATTTGTGAGAAGGCTACAACTTGCGTTGTCGCTGGTCACATGGTCGGACGCGGCATCCCGCTTGGTTAAACCACGACGGCGGCCCCCACCTTTCGGTGGAAGCCGCCGTCGCGTTTACCGCTGGCTTAGCTCCGTTGCCGGACAGCGTCCGGCAACCAATACTTAGGCGTCGCCGCCTGCGCCGCCTGTGGTGCCGGCGTTCACATCCAGAAGCCGGTACTTATCGATGGCCTTCTCCAGGGCGCCTTCTTCAACTTCTCCCTTGGCGGCGAGCAGTTGGAGGGTTTTGGCGACGATGGAGTGGGTGTCGTTTTTGAAGTAGCGGCGGGCGGCTTGGCGGGTGTCGGAGAAGCCGAAGCCGTCTGCTCCGAGGGAGGCGAAGTCGTTGGGGATGAATTGGCGGATTTGGTCGGGGACGGCTTTCATGTAGTCGGACACGGCGATGACGGGTCCGGTGGTGCCTGCGAGTTGTTCGGTGATGAACGGGGTGCGGGCGGGTTGGCCGGGGTTGAGGAAGGCGTGTTCTTCGGCGGCGAGTCCGTCGCGTCGGAGTTCGTTCCAGGAGGTCACGGACCAGATGTCGGCGGCGACTCCCCAGTCGTCGTTGAGGATCCGTGCGGCTTCGAGGGCCCAGGGGACGGACACGCCGGAGGCGAGGATGTTCGCTTTCGGGCGGTTCGGGTCTCCTGTGGGGGCTTCGGCGAGGCGGTAGATGCCTTTGAGGAGTCCGTTGATGTCCAGGTTTTCGGGTTCGGCGGGTTGGGTGATGGGTTCGTTGTAGACGGTGAGGTAGTACATCACGTTTTTATCTGACGCAGTTCTGGTTCCTTGCGCGTCAGCGTCGGGTCCGTACATTTGTTCGAGGCCGTGGCGGATGATGTGGCCGATTTCGTAGCCGTAGGCGGGGTCGTAGGTTTTCACGGCGGGGTTGGTGGAGGCCAGGATGGGGGAGTGTCCGTCGGCGTGTTGGAGTCCTTCGCCGGTGAGGGTGGTCCGTCCTGCGGTGGCGCCGATGATGAAGCCGCGGGTCATTTGGTCCGCGGCGGCCCAGAAGGAGTCCCCGGTGCGTTGGAAGCCGAACATGGAGTAGAACACGTAGATCGGGACCAGGGGTTCGCCGTGGGTGGCGTAGGCGGTGCCGGCGGCGGTGAACGCTGCGACGGCGCCGGCTTCGTTGATGCCGGGGTGGATCAGTTGGCCTGCGGGTGATTCTTTGTAGGCCAGGACGAGGTCGCGGTCCACGGAGAGGTAGTTCTGGCCTTTGGGGTTGTAGATTTTCGCGGTCGGGAAGAACGCGTCCATGCCGAAGGTGCGGGATTCGTCCGGGACGACGGGCACGAAGCGGGCGCCGAAGTTTTTGTCCCGCATCAGGTCCTTGAGGAGCCGGACGAAGGCCATGGTGGTCGCGGCTTGTTGTTTCCCGGACCCGCGTTTGGCGACGTCGTAGGACTTCGCGTCCGGGAGGACCACGTCGGTGTGTTTGCGGCGGCGTTCGGGGACGAACCCGCCCAGTTCTGCCCGGCGGTCCATGAGGTATTTGATTTCCGGGGCGTCCATGCCGGGGTGGTAGTACGGGGGCCGGTAGAGGTCCGCGTCGAGTTGGTCATCGCTGATGGGGATGCGCAGGTGGTCACGGAAGGCTTTGAGGTCTTCCATGGTCAGTTTCTTCATCTGGTGGGTCGCGTTGCGGCCCTCGAAGTGCGGGCCCAGGCCGTAGCCCTTGACCGTTTTGGCCAGGATGACCGTGGGTTTGCCCTTGAATTCGGTCGCTGCCTTGTACGCGGCGTAGACCTTGCGGTAGTCGTGCCCGCCGCGTTTGAGGCCCCAGATCTGCTCGTCGTCCAAATCCGCGACCATGTCCTTGGTCTGCGGGGACTTACCGAAGAAGTGTTCACGGACGAACCCGCCGGACTCGGCCTTGTAGGTCTGGTAGTCACCATCGGGGGTTTCGTTCATGATCTTCACCAACGCCCCGTCGGCGTCGTTCTCCAGGAGGGTGTCCCATTCCCGGCCCCAGACGACCTTGATCACGTTCCAGCCCGCACCGCGGAAGAACGCCTCGAGTTCCTGCATGATCTTGCCGTTGCCGCGGACCGGTCCGTCCAGGCGCTGGAGGTTGCAGTTGATCACGAAGTTCAGGTTGTCCAGGTTCTCGTTCGCGGCGAGCTGGAGCAGGCCACGGGACTCGGGCTCGTCCATTTCCCCGTCACCCAGGAACGCCCAGACCTGCTGGTCGGAGGTGTCCTTGATGCCACGGTTCTGCAGGTACCGGTTGGACTGGGCCTGGTAGATCGCGTTCATCGGGCCGATACCCATCGACACGGTCGGGAACTCCCAGAAGTCCGGCATCAGGCGCGGGTGCGGGTACGAGGACAGGGCATGGCCCTCTTTGGACTTCTCCTGACGGAACCCGTCCAAATCCTCCTCCGTCAGGCGGCCTTCCATGAACGCGCGGGCGTACATACCCGGGGAGGCATGGCCCTGGAAGAACACCTGGTCCCCACCGGAGGGGTGGTCCTTACCGCGGAAGAAGTGGTTGAAGCCCACCTCGTACAGGGTCGCGGCACCGGCATACGTGGAAATATGCCCGCCCACCCCAATATCGGAACGCTGCGCACGATGCACCATCACCGCAGCGTTCCACCGCATGTACGCACGATACCGGCGCTCGAACTCCTCGTTCCCCGGGAACGGCGCTTCCTGGTCCACCGGGATCGTGTTCACATAATCAGTGGTCGTCACCATCGGCACACCCACCGACCGGGCACCAGCACGCTGCAACAACGAACGCATAATGTACTGGGCACGCTCGGTACCCTGCTCCGCGATTAACGCATCAAGGGACTCAATCCACTCCGCGGTCTCTTCCGGATCACGATCAGGCAGCTGGGCAGTCAACCCGCTGAGGATGTGTGAGGTCTCTTCTCCTGCAGCCACGTCCAACCTCTCTTCATTGAATGTCTGGGCGCTTGCTCTGTGGGGGCGCTCAAGGAATTTCGTATTGTGAGAATAAAATTCTGCAATTCGAGATTACGTCTGCGGATCGGCGGCGTCAACACGGATTGCGTAACCGAAACAGTCAACTGGGAAACCGTCGGCCAAGCAACCGAATGTGACCCTGCCTACATTCGTGACACCTTGACGGCGAGTGACCTGCGTCATAGAGTGTTTTCACTATTCAATAACTTGATTCCGCAATGTGGAATCAGTACGAAGTGGAGATCCACGATGCAGACGACTTCATCAGTCGGCGTCACTGGTACTCCGGGAGACGCACCAGCAGGTGGCCCCAACCACCCGGCCGTGGGCAACACGGACCTCTGCGCTATTGCTTCCGAAGCATCAGGCCGTATCATCAGCCCCAGTCTTTACAACATCGACCTCGCTCCCACTAAGGCCAAGGGCCGCAAGTGGACCAGTTACAGCATCTTTACCCTCTGGGCCAACGACGTCCACAGCCTGGGTAACTACGCCTTTGCCATCGGCCTGTTCTCCCTTGGCTTGGGCGGCTGGCAGATTCTGGTGGCGCTGGGAATCGGTGCCATCCTGCTCTTTGCCCTCCTGAATTTCTCGGGGTTCATGGGCCAGAAGACCGGCGTCCCGTTCCCGGTCATGAGCCGCATCAGCTTTGGTATCAGGGGTGCGCAGATCGCCAGCCTCGTCCGCGGCGCCGTTGCCGTGGCATGGTTCGGCATCCAGACATACCTGGCCTCGGTGGTCCTCCGGGTGATGCTGGTTGCCATGGCACCTGGCCTCAAGGACCTGGACAGCAACTCCATTCTTGGCCTGTCCACCCTGGGCTGGTTCTCCTTCGTGGCTCTCTGGATCGTGCAGTTGGTCATCGTCAGCTTCGGCATGGAGATGATTCGTAAGTACGAGGCTTTCGCAGGCCCGGTCATTCTTGTGACAATGGCAGCGATTGCCGTGTGGGTGTTCATCGAAGCCGGTGGCGCCATCCAGTGGTCCGGCATCAAGGGCCTTGAAGGTGGGGAAATGTGGCTCACCATCTTCGCCGGAGGTGCGCTGTGGGTGTCCATCTACGGAACCTTCGTGCTGAACTTCTGCGACTTCACGCGGTCCTCCACGTCCAAGAAGTCCATCGTCAAGGGCAACTTCTGGGGCATCCCCATCAACATGCTGGTCTTTGGCGCCATCGTCGTCGTCATGGCTGGCGGACAGTACAAAATCAATGGCACCGTCATCGAGAGCCCCTCGGACATTGTCCAGAGCATCCCGAACACCTTGCTGCTGGTCCTGGCGTGCCTCGCCCTGCTGATCCTGACAGTGGCCGTGAACCTGATGGCCAACTTCGTCGCTCCGGTGTACGCGCTGACCAACCTCTTCCCGCGGCACTTGAACTTCCGCAAGGCAGCCTGGGTCAGCGGCACCATTGGCTTGGTGATCCTGCCGTGGAACCTCTACAACAACCCGATCGTGATTGTGTACTTCCTGGGCGGGCTCGGTGCGTTGCTTGGACCGCTGTTCGGCGTGATCATGGCCGACTACTGGCTGGTCCGTCGGGGCAAGGTCAACGTGCCCGAGCTCTACACCGAGGACCCGAAGGGCGCGTACTTCTACAAGCGGGGCGTGAACCCAAAGGCGATCATCGCAATGATCCCGGCGGCAGCGATCGCCATCGCCATCGCCTTCATTCCGGCACTGGCACCCGCAGCACCGTTCGCTTGGTTTATCGGAGCAGGCGTAGCTGCGCTCACGTTCTTCGCGGTGGCTGACAAGAAGCAGCTCCATGAGGACGTCTCCGGCGAGCCGATCGCGGTCGCCAGCACTCACTGACACACCATTATCAAGGCGTCGCCCGTCCTCCAGCCAAGCAGATCCCAGCAACCGGATCCAGCGGAGGACGGGCATTGCCGTTGAGAGGAAACCCATGCGCATCCTTGTCGCAAACGTGAACACCACCCAGTCCATGACCGACTCCATCGCCGCCCAGGCCCGCGCGGCAGCAGCGCCCGGCACGGAGATTATCGGCATCACTCCGCGGTTCGGCGCCGATTCCTGCGAGGGTAACTTCGAAAGCTACCTCGCCGCGATCGCCGTCATGGACGCCGTGGTCAACTACCCGGAACCGTTCGACGCCGTCATCCAGGCAGGCTACGGCGAGCACGGCCGCGAGGGGCTCCAGGAGCTCCTGGACGTCCCGGTGGTCGACATCACCGAGGCCGCAGCAAGCACCGCGATGTTCCTGGGCCACAAGTACTCGGTGGTCACCACGCTTGACCGCGCGGTGCCCCTTATCGAGGACCGGCTCAAGCTTGCAGGCCTGGACACACGCTGCGCCTCCGTCCGGGCCAGTGGCATGGCCGTGCTGGAGCTCGAGGAATACCCGGAACGTGCCGTTGAGGCGATTGTGGGCCAGGCCGAGGAAGCAGTGAACGCAGACAAGGCCGAGGTCATCGTCCTGGGCTGCGGTGGGATGGCGGGACTCGACGACCAAATCCGGCAGCGAACGGGTGTTCCGGTGGTTGATGGCGTGGCCGCGGCTGTCACCATTGCCGAATCCCTGGTCCGTCTGGGCCTGTCCACGTCCAAGGTCCGAACCTACGCCACTCCGCGCCCGAAGACTGTCATAGGCTGGCCGATAACTGCAGCCCAGCCCGTCGCACACCAGCCGGCCGAAGCCGCGCACTGATCCATGCGCTGAACGCGCCACCCGAAAGGCAACCACATGACTGACTCAAGCGTGCCCGCAGACCCGAAGGTCGCCGTCGTGACCGGGGCTGGTTCGGGCATTGGGCGGGCGGTTGCCCGGCTGATGCTCGCCGATGGCTACCGGGTGGCACTGGCCGGGCGCCGCGCGGCGCAACTGCTGGAGACGGCAGGCGACCATCCGGACGCGCTTGCGGTCCCCTGCGATGTCACAGCGCCCGACGACGTCGCGCGCCTTTTCGCCGAGGTCCGCCAGCGCTGGGGCCGGGTTGATGTGCTGTTCAATAATGCGGGTATTTTTGGTCCGGCCGGGGACGTGGGCGAGATCGGCGTGGACGAGTGGGAAGCAACCCTGCGCGTCAATGTCACGGGTTCAATGTTGTGCGCTGCCGAGGCCGTGAGGGCCATGAAAGCCCAGGAACCGCAAGGTGGCCGCATCATCAACAACGGCTCCATCTCGGCGCACTCACCGAGGCCCAGATCCGTGGCCTACACCGTCACCAAGCACGCGATGACCGGCCTGACCAAGAGCATCGAACTCGACGGCCGGGCGTTCGGCATCACGTGCGGGCAGATCGACATCGGTAATACCCGCACGGAAATCATGGACACCATCGGCGTGGGCTCCGGCGCCCTCCAGGCCGACGGCAGCCGCAAGGTGGAGCCGATGTTCCCCGTGGACGACGCCGCCCGTGCTGTGCTGATGATGGCCAATATGCCGGCGTCGGCCAGTGTGGGATCCCTGGTGGTCACCGCCGCAGGCATGCCATTCGTGGGCCGCGGCTAGCGAGTTTTTGTACACATAACGCCCTCAAATCCGCCCTTTCCGGGCATTAGCTGTACAAAAACTCAGGTCTGACGCGAATGATCTGTGGATAACTCTCGGTCGCCTCGGTCGTTATGACTGAATGGGGCATGCGTCCGTTGTCTTCACTTCCTCCCGCGCTCTCTGACCAAGCCTTTACTCTGGCTGAGGCTGATGAATTCGGCGTTGCCCCGAAGAGGCTGCGGGCGTCGGACCTACTGGTGCCCAGCAGGGGACTCCGGCTGCCACTGCGAGTGCAGACGTTGCTGGAGGTTGCCCGGCCACATCTTGACCTCCACCGGGGCGATTTCCTTAGCCATATCAGTGCCGCGGAGGTTCTGGGCCTGCCGCTGCCTGCTTGGGCGCAATTCAAGCCCGACGACGGCGGCCCGGTTGCCGCCGGTGTGGAAACAATTACCAGGGGGGCAAAAAGCGGGCCCCCCGTTCGGGGGCCGGGGCGATTCAAGCATCTATACCGGCCAAGGGACGGATCCCTGCCTCGG
>NZ_JAJOHP010000104.1:0-12270 GCF_021109375.1 Arthrobacter sp. AK01 | reverse complement strand
GAAACGCCCGGTCCCATTCCGAACCCGGAAGCTAAGACCCACAGCGCCGATGGTACTGCACCCGGGAGGGTGTGGGAGAGTAGGACACCGCCGGACAACCATTAAGAAGAGCCCCCCCCCCCCCCGGCGGGGCGGGGCTCTTCACATTTAACCACCCTTGTTTAACCCACCTGTGTGCCTTTTGCCACCGGTAGAGTTGGTGGTCATGGAAAACCTCTTCAGCCACCCCGCATCGGAACCCGAGCCGTCCCGGCAGGACGGTGATGCTTTGGAGCCTCTCATCATCACCGTCGTGGTTCCCACGAACGTCCCGCATGCATTCCAGGGATTCACCGATCATCCCCACCTGTGGTGGCCCCTGGAGAAGGAGAGTGTCTTCGGCGCAGGATCGCACGTTGAGTTCGAGGAAAACCTGATCCTGGAGACCGCAGAGGATGGCCGTACGTCGGTGTGGGGGACCATCGACGATTGGCAGCCTCCGCTGTCCTTCCACGCCAGCTGGTATCCGGCCAGCACACCTCTGTGGTCCACTGAGATCCGGGTTGCCTTCCGGGCTGTGGATGATGGCACCGAAGTCCGGCTGGTCCATGACGGTTGGGAAGGCGCCGAAGATCCTGCTGCTTCTCGTGCATCCTACGCCGAAGGCTGGCCAGGCGTCCTTGAACGCTATGTGAGATTCATGGGCGGAGCCGTTGCCTAGGATCCGCAGACTCCACGCCAATGATTGGCGGTTGCTGAAGGCAGTCCGCCTCGAGATGCTCTCGGATACACCCATGGCCTACATCGAGAGCCTGGATGCTGCCCGCCGGCAGACTGATACGCAGTGGCAGGAACGTGCGGCGGCCATGTCCGGGGATGCCAGTATCACTTTGGTGGCTGACGCCGGTGTGGAGGGCAGCAAAATTTGTGCACTGATGCGAGTAGTGGTCAAACACCCGCAGGAGCCACAGAAGCCCCTGCAGGCGATGCTCATCAGCGTCTATGTCGCCCCGGAGCACCGTGGATTGGGTTTGGCTGACGAACTGCTCCACGAATCGTGCAAAGCCGCAGCGCAGGAGCTGGCGGCGGAACTCCTGGAGCTCGGGG
Source organism: Arthrobacter sp. AK01 (assembly GCF_021109375.1). Taxonomy (NCBI): domain Bacteria; kingdom Bacillati; phylum Actinomycetota; class Actinomycetes; order Micrococcales; family Micrococcaceae; genus Arthrobacter; species Arthrobacter sp. AK01. Next base: position 11,184 of record NZ_JAJOHP010000104.1, on the reverse strand, counting down.
TCCATGAGGATAACACCCGGGCGTTGGCCTTCTATAGGCGGCACGGCTTCGAAACCACCGGTGCAAGCAGGCCGTATCCGCAGGACACGTCCAAGCTGGAGCTTGTGATGGTTCGCTGCCTGACATAGAAGCCAGGGCTAGGAAGAGGCCTCCTTCGGCACGGCCGTGCTTGTCCGCACCACGAGCCTCGTGGGGTGTTCCGCGTCGGCTGGTTCCAGGACCAGGCCATTGCTGATCGCGCCCAGGAGGGTGCGCACGGCCAAGGCTCCCTGGCCCTTGGCGTCCTGGTCGATGGTGGTCAGGCCCAGGACGTTGCCCAGGTCATGTCCGTCGATGCCCACCACTGACAGGTCATCCGGGATGCGCAGCCCGAAGTCCCGGGCGGCCAGAATGGTGCCGATGGCCATTTCGTCGGATGCTGCGAACACCGCGGTGGGACGTTCGGGCGCGCTTGCCAGCAGTTGCCGGGCTGCCTTGTAGGCGCCTTCAACGGTGAAGTCCGCAGAAACGATCCATTCGGGCCTGACTGGACAGCCGGCGTCGTTCATGGCTTTTTCGAAGCCCCCGCGACGGGTTCCAGGAAGATGGAAGTCCTGGTCGTAGGCCTCATGACCGGTGACGTGCGCGATTTTGGTATGACCCAAGCCAAGGAGGTGGTTGGTGGCCTTCATGGCGATTCCGGTGTCGTCGATCCTGATGGTGGAGGCTCCCGGCAGCGGGCCACCAATACCCACAATCGGCCTGTTCATTGCATGGAGCTGCTGAAGTTCGGCCTCGCTGAGTTCCAGGGAGACTGCGATGACTGCGTCCACGCGTTTGCGCAGCAGGAAGTCGTTGAAGACACTGTGCCGATGCGCGGGGTTTTCGCCGATGTTGTACAGCGTGAGGTCGTAGCCGGCCTGGAGCAGGGCGGCGGAGGCGCCCTCGATTACCGCTGAGAAGAACCAGCGGTGCACCGAGGGGACAACCAAGCCGACGTTGTGCGTGCGACCGGAGGCCAGGCTTGAGGCGTGATACGACAACACAAAACCGAGCTCAGCAGCTGCGGAGCGTGCCCGTTCGCGGCTGCTCGGGGATACGTTGCCCTTCCCGCTCAGCGCGCGTGAAACAGTGGCAACGGACAGCCCTGCGCGTTCGGCTACGTCCTTGATGCCGGTCATGCCGCTCCTCATGAAAAAATCAGCTGACTGTCAGCCAGATTGTCTCCCCAGAGCCTAGTTGATCAGCGTCTGGTTGATCAGCGCCGGCTCCCTCCGCGGAGCGGCGCAGAACCGTCTGGCCTGCCGGAAGCGGCATCGGGTCAGTCCCGACGTTCATGATCACCAAGGTGGTGCCGTTGAGGTAGGCCAGCGAAGACCATGTGCAGTAGTCCTCCACCCAGGCGAGGGATCCCTGGCCGAGCCGGTGCGCGGCACGCTGGGCGAGCATCTCCCTGTAGAGGTTAAGGTGCGACGCCGGATCGGACTCCTGCTTGTCCCTGGCCAGGGCCGGCCAGGACTCGGGTTGCGGCAGCCACGGATCCAGGCCGCCGCCGAAACCGGCGTGCGGCTCGGCGGACCTCCAGGGGAGCGGTACCCGGCAGCCGTCGCGGCCGATGCGCGCACCCCCGGTACGGGCGAAGGTAGGATCCTGGCGCATGGTGCCGGGAATGCTGGTGGAGTCCGGGAGGCCCAGTTCCTCGCCCTGGTAAAGGTAGGCGCCACCGGGCAGGCCGAGCATGAACATGGTGGCCGCGGCAGCCCGGCGTCGTCCGAGTTCTTCGTTGGGCTGGGCGTCGTCAGGGCCGATGCCGTCACCGTCGCGGGGCCCGGGGCCGTCGTACCCGAAGCGTGTGACATGCCGGACTACATCGTGGTTGGACAGCACCCACGTGCTGGGGGCGCCTACTGCGTCCAGGGAGACCAAGGAATCGGTGATGATGTGGCGCAGCCGGTTGACGTCCAGGCCGGCATGCAGGTACGGGAAGTTGAAGGCCTGGTGCATCTCGTCAGGGCGGACCCACTGTGCCAGCCGGGGGAGCGGATCCACGTTCGCTTCGGCGCAGAGGATGCGGTCCGGGCCGTACTCTTCCAGGATGGAACGCCAGCGGCGGTAGATGTCGTGCAGGGCGGGCTGGCCAAACATGGGTGCGTCGTGGCCCGGGAATCCGTCGGAGCTGTTGCCGTCGGCGCGGCCGCCCCAGTTGGGGAGGCCGGCGGCTTTGACGAGTGCGTGTGCCACGTCCACGCGGAAGCCGGAAATGCCGCGGTCAAGCCAGAAGCGGAGGACGCGTTCGAACTCGGAGTGGACGGCAGGGTTGTCCCAGTTGAAATCAGGCTGTGATGAGTCGAACAGGTGCAGGAACCATTGTCCGGGCTGTCCGTTCGGCTCGGTGATGCGTGTCCATGCCGGGCCGCCGAAGTGGGACTGCCAGTTGTTGGGAGGTTCGTTGCCGTCGGGTCCTTGTCCGTCCCGGAAGATGAACATGTCGCGCTCGGGGCTGTTGGCGCCAGCTGTGAGTGCCGCTTGGAAGGCGACGTGCTGGTCTGAACAGTGGTTGGGAACGAGGTCCGCGATCACGCGGAGGTTGAGTCGGTTGGCTTCTGCGATGAGGGCATCGAAGTCGGCCAAGGTGCCGAACAGAGGATCGACATCGCAGTAGTCGCTGACGTCGTATCCCGCGTCCCGCTGGGGTGAGCGGTAGAACGGAGACAACCACACGGCGTCGACGCCCAGGCTCGCAAGCTGCGCGAGTTCCGCCGTGATACCAGCCAGGTCACCTACGCCGTCACCGTTCAGATCGCGGAAGGACCGCGGGTAGATCTGGTAGATCACGGCGGAACGCCACCACCCGTGCGCCGTGGAGGCGTCATGAACAGGCGTGAGCTGAGTGAATGCTGCAGGGGGCTGGTGGGCCTCAACCGGGAGCAGGGAATCGACGGACATGGTCACATCGTAAAAGACATTTCAGGGAATTGGAAACGCTTCCAATAGGAAGTGTCCTGTCTTTTAGGGGACCAGATCACATTGGTATTTCACGGCATCCCGTTCGGTGCATAGCGTTTGGAAGCGCTTGCAGGAGGGTGGTCCCTGCCGGGTCCCGGGCCCCGCCGACGATGAGCCATGCCGCCCTGGCTAGACTGTGAGCACTGAAAACGCTGCGAAGACTGCCGATTTGGCGTGTCCGCGGCGCTCATGTGGAGGTATTACCTTGTCGGACGAAACGGCCATGGCCGGTACATCAGAGGAACGTATCAAGGACCGCACTGCTGGTCACCCGGAAGAGCTCCGGCAGACAGCCGCGCAACGAGCATTCCTGCAGGAGCTGGCGGCCGGTCTCCGGGCCGACCAAGTAGCCGGGGATGAGGAAACCCTCACCGTCTACTCCATCGACCAAGGGCCAATGCTTGAGCGGCACTTACCGCTGGCCGTCGTCTGGGCCGAATCCGTGGAGGACGTGCAGCACATCGTCCGCAGGTGCGCCGCACATGGCGTGCCGATCGTCGCCAGGGGTGCTGGAACCGGCGTCTCCGGCGGGGCACATGCCACCGAAGGCTGCATCGTCCTGGGACTCGAGCGGATGAACCGGATCCTGGATCTGAACCCCGACGACGAAACCGCCGTCGTCGAGCCCGGTGTCATCAACGCGGAGCTGAACGCTGCCGCGGCCGAACACGGCCTGATGTATGCGCCGGACCCGGCAAGCTACAAGATGTCCACCATCGGCGGCAACGTGGCCACCAACGCCGGGGGACTGCGGTGTGCCAAATACGGCGTGACACGCGATTCCGTGTTGGCGCTCGATGTCGTCATGGCGGACGGTTCGTTGATGCACACCGGCCACCAAACGTTCAAAGGCGTGGCGGGCTACGACCTGACTGCCCTGCTGGTGGGCTCGGAAGGAACGCTGGGCATCGTGGTGGGAGTAACGGTTCGGCTGAAATACCTGCCCCGCGAAGTCCACACCATCGCGGCGTTCTACCGGGACTTCCGCAGCGCAGCCGCAGGCGTTCTGGCCGTAGGCAGGGCCCGGGTGCAGCCCGCCATCATGGAACTCCTGGACAACGGAACACTGGTACAGCTGGACGAACTCCACGGCGGCGACCTGCAAAAGCGCGGCAAGTCCCTGCTCCTGATCCAGACCGACGGCTTCGGTGCGGCCGCGGAAGCAGACGTCGTCCGGCAAGTGCTGGCCGATGGCGGCGCTACGGTGACCATGGAAGCCAGTGCTGAGGCCGAGATGCTGGTGGAACTCCGCCGCAACAGCCGCGGCGTCGAAGTGGACGACGAATTCAGGGTGGGTGAGGACATCGCTGTCCCGCGCTCACGGCTGGTCGACTTCGTTGCAGCGCTCGAAGCCATGGCCGCCCGTTTTCAGGTCCGGCTCAAGGTAGTGGCCCACGCCGGCGACGGCAATCTGCACCCCACCTTCTGGATGGACCGCGTGGATCCCGCAACCGATGCTGACGCATTGCAGCGCCTCAATGCTGCCCTGGACGAATCCATTCACGTGGGCCTGGAGATGGGTGGAACGATCACTGGCGAGCACGGCGTCGGGCAGTACAAGCTGCGTTGGTTGGGCCTGGAGCAGCCCGCGCCGGTGCGGGAGCTGCAGCGGCGGATCAAGGAGTTGTTCGATCCGCAGGGAATTCTGAATCCGGGGAAAGCCATCTAGCGCTGGCTTAGGGCGTCCCGCAGGGGACGATGCCAACCACTGGACCCTTCGCTGGTATTCCAAAGGGCCTCATCTCCTTCGATTGTCATATCCAGTCTGCTTATTTCTGCGCATTTACTTTCCCTCATTCTCCTCATAGTCTTACTTGGTATACCAAAGATGCTATGAGGGGAATGACGTGCGCAAGAATCGGCAGGCTGGAGCGGGACTGGGTCCGAGGCTGATGACGAGTTTGTCGCTGCTGGCGCTCGTCATGGTGTCGGTCAACCTTCGGCCGGCCATTACTACCGTTGCCGGGGTGATGAACCAGGTGCCCGGAGTGTTCGGCCTGGACCCCGCGCTGCTTCCGTTGTTGGGGACTTTGCCTGTGTTGGCTTTCGGTATCTCGGGGCCGATGGGGCCATGGTTGGCCCGCCGGCTCGGGACCGGGCGTGCCGTTGCCGTGGCCCTGTTGGTGCTGGCCGCGGCGCTGGTTGTCCGGGCTACTGTTCCGGCACTCCTGTTACCCGGAACGTTCCTCGCCGGCAGCGCGATCATGACTGCGAGCGTACTGGTTCCCCAGATCGTGAAGGCAAACCGCGGCAGCGGGTGGTGGACAGGCCTTTGCACCATGGGCTTCGGGCTCGGAGCTGCGCTCGGTGCCGGACTGGTCCAGCCACTGGAGCAGGCCTTCGGCGGCAACTTGCACTCAGCGCTTGCCGTGTGGGCGGTCCCCGCCCTGGTGGGGGCGTTCCTCATCCAGCGGTCCGGAGGGCGCCCGACGGCGGCACCCACCTCGGCGGGCACAGCAACTATAGGTGCTGGTCCCGCCACGCCGCTCAGGAAGCAGGGGACTGCATGGGCGGTCACGGCCTTCTTCGGCCTCCAAGCCATGCTGTACTTCGCCATCACGTCCTGGCTGGCTGTCTATCTGGTATCCCGGGGCCTGTCGCCAGCCGACGCCGCGTCCTTGCTGGCATGGTTCAGCCTTGCCGGGCTCCCAGCGAGCTTGCTGGCCCCCGTGGTGGCTGGCCGTCCCGCAGTCCTGCGGATCATGGCGCCCGGGCTTGGAATGACGGTTGCTCTCGCGCTGTTGGGTGTCCTCTCGGCACCGGCTGAGCTGCAGTTCCTCGCCGTCGGGATTCTTGGAGTGGTCCAGAGCGCAGGGTTCGGACTGGCCATGGCGCTGGTAGTGATTCGATCCGCAGGGCCGCCATCAGCCGGGAGGCTCTCGGCCATGAGCCAGGGCCTTGGATTCGCGTTGGCATCCCTCGGTCCGCTGCTCGCAGGGTTGCTGCACACCATGACTGGCGGCTGGGAAGTGACGTTCTGGGCGCTCGCTGCCGAAGCCGTGGTGTTGGCCGGTGCTGGATTCTTTGCTGTCCGCGGACCGCTTGTGAACGTGGAAGGGGCTGAAATATCCCGGCAGGACGCGGCGAAACCCTCGCCTGTTCGGTGATCCTGCCCCGGCGCGCCGGGAGAAACGAACAGAGTCGGCCTGGCTGTGCCAGCCGTCGGCAGGCCTGTTGAGTGGCAAGCCGTCGGCGTATCCTCGGCGATATGACCAACTCACCATCAGGGACCAATCAGCCAAGCACACCCGCCACCGAGATCCTTGAGACCAACGAGTGTTGGGAGCTCCTTAGGGGTGTCTCAGTGGGCAGGCTTGCCGTGGTGGTGGATGACCACCCAGACATCTTCCCCGTGAACTACAAAGTGGACCACGGAACCATGGTGTTCCGGACAGGCGAAGGCACCAAGCTCCATGCGGCACTCGGCGATGCTCCGGTTGCCATCGAGGCCGATGGCGTCAACGCCGAAACAGGCGTGGCGTGGAGCGTGGTGGTCAAAGGGCAGGCCTCTGCCGTTAGGTTGACCCAGGACGTGCTGGATACCATCGGACTCCTGCTCTTTCCATGGGAGGCGGGCCAGAAGGACCAATTCATTCGGATCAATCCGGGCAGCGTGACGGGCCGCCGCTTCGCAGTCACCCCTGCGGTGACGTGGTGGACACCGCTGGATGACGCACCCACGGCACGGGGCGAGTGACCCATAACGCCAAAACCCGCCCTCGAAACGAGGGCGGGTTTCCTGCGCCAGCTAGACGAGTTCCAGCTGGTCAGCCACCACCCGGCCGGCGTGGATCACGGTGCGGTCCTTGCCACGGTCCATCACTGTGGAGGCCACTGTTTCACCGTCCACCAGGAGCAGTTCAGCAGGATCGCCAACCTCGACGCCGGGACGGTGGGCCGTGTCCTTGAGCCGGGTCGCGTTGGGGTCAAGGATGCTCGCGCCACCGATCGTGGCGATGGCCAGGGAGTGCTCGATCAACTCGTCCTTGCGGAAACCATGGGTGAAGGCGAGTTGCCACGTCCGGTCCAGCATGTCGGTGTTGCCGTACGGAGACCAGTAGTCGCGCTGGCCGTCCTCGCCGAGGCCAAGCCGGACTCCGGCCTCCGTGAGCAGCGGGATGGGCAACTGGCCAGCAGCGGAGGGAGCAACCGAAGCCAGGGAGACATCCAGCTCCGCGAAGGCATCAATCAGCCTGCGGGTAGTCGCTTCGTTGACGCTGCCCAATTGGTAGGCGTGGGACATGGTTACTTTGCCCTGCATGCCCAGGGCGCGGGTGCGTTCCAGTACCAGGTCCGTGCTGAAGACTCCCAGTTCACCGGGTTCGTGGAGGTGGATATCGATAGGGACCTGGTATTTCTCGGCCAGGCCGAACACGATGTCCAGGTGTTTCGCCGGGTCCCTGTCCAAGGTGCAGGGATCAATGCCACCCATGACGTTGGCACCGGCCTTCAGCGCCTCTTCCATCAGCTCAACAGTGCCCTCCTCCAGCAACAAACCGGCCTGGGGGAAGGCGATGATATCCACCGAAGCCTGGCCGGCGAACTTCTCCTTGGCGGCAGCAACGGCGTCGAAACGCTCCAGCCTGCAGTCCACATCCACTTGCGCATAGGAACGCACACGGGTGGTGCCCCGCGCGATCATCCGTCCCAACGTGTCGTTCACCCGCTCCTGCAGCGGGACCTCGGCGTTGCGCCAGTTTTGACGGTCGTTCATCATCATGGTCCATACGCCTGGACCACCTGTGTGTTCACGGAAGGGTAAGCCGATGCGGGTGGAATCCAGGTGCACGTGGACGTCCGAGAAGGACGGCAACAGCAGGCGTCCGCGCCCCTCCACGACAGTGACGCCAGCCGGAACGGCGCGGGCCGGATCATGGGGCTCGACGCCGGTGATCTTGCCGCCTGTTTCGCCCGCCACAAGGGAGACGTCGCTGAGCGCTTGCCCCCACGGGCGGACGGCGCGGATCAGGGTGTTCAATGTTTGCTCCTTTGGTAGTGAATCTATGGCCTGCGTCTATTGCACGCCAGCCAGGACCGATGCCGCCATACCTGCGTGGTGGCAGGCGGGGGCTGCAGGCGCGGCCGGTGTGGGTATCTGGTCGATGCAGCGTTGGCGTTGTTCTTCCGGAAGCGTGCCGATCAAGGGGCAACGGGTCCGGAAGACGCAGCCGCTGGGCGGATTGGCCGGAGACGGCAGGTCGCCGCGGAGCCGGATCTTTACCTGTTCGCGGGCTGCCCGGGGATCCGGCAGCGGCACTGCCGAGAGCAGCGCCTTGGTGTAGGGGTGCAGCGGGTTCTGGAAGAGCTCGTCACGGGGCCCCTGTTCCACGATCTTGCCCAGGTACATCACAGCAACTTCGTGGGAAATGTGCCGGACCACGGAGAGGTCGTGCGCAATGAAGATGTAGGAAACGCCGGTGTCGCGCTGGATCTGCTGCAGCAGGTTCACCACCTGGGCCTGAACGGAGACGTCCAGGGCGGACACTGGTTCGTCGCACACAATCACCGAAGGGTTCAGGGAAATGGCGCGGGCAATACCCACGCGTTGACGTTGGCCGCCGGAGAACTCATGCGGGAAACGGTTGTAGTGCTCCGGCTTCAACCCCACCTGGTCCAGGAGTTCCTTCACCCGGTTCTTGAGCCCACCCGGCGGGTTGATCTTCTGCGCCACCATGGGAGCCGCGATGGCCGTGCCCACGGTTTGGCGGGGATTCAGCGAGGCAAAGGGATCCTGGAAGATCATCTGGACCTTACGCCGGAAGTTGTACAGATCCTTGCCACGCAGCTGGCTGATGTCGACGCCGTCGATCACAATCCGCCCGCCCGTCGGGTCCATGAGGCGCGCCACCATGCGTCCGGTGGTCGACTTACCGCATCCGGACTCGCCCACGAGCCCCAACGTCTGGCCTCGGGCAAGACTGAACGACACGCCGTCGACCGCTTTGACCGATCTCTTGGCGGCCCCCGGAAGGAGGCCGCCCTTCAGCGGGAAATGCTTTTGCAGGTTCTCCACCTGGAGAATTGGCTGATTGTCCATGGCGGGTCCTAACGCGAATTCCGGATGGTGATGATCTGCGGGCCACTCAAATGGCAGCGCTTTCCGTGCCCGTCTTCGACCTTCAGTTCGGGCCGTTGGCTGGCACAGACGCCGTCGCCGGCGAGTTCGGCGTAGTGGCACCGTGCGCTGAAGATGCAGCCCTTGGGCAGGTCAAGGAGCGACGGCGGCTGGCCGGGTATGGGGTTCAGCCGGCTTGAGGAGCTGTTGAGCGTGGGCATCGAGTTGAGCAGGCCGAGGGTGTAGGGGTGCTGGGTGTCGTAGAAGATTTCGTCCACCGGCCCGGACTCGACGCACTGGCCGCCGTACATGACCAGCACGTTGTCGCAGACCTCGGCGACTACACCGAGATCATGCGTGATGAGGATGAGCGCAGAGTTGCTTTCCTCCTGGAGCTCGGACATAAGGTCCAGGATCTGGGCCTGGACCGTGACGTCCAGGGCGGTGGTGGGCTCGTCGGCGATTAACAGCTCGGGCTCGCAAATCAGCGCCATCGCGATCATGGCACGCTGGCGCATTCCCCCTGAGAAATGGTGCGGGTACTCGTCGTAGCGCTGCTCGGGGCTGGGGATACCCACCCTTCCCAGCATGTCGACGGCGGCCGCCCGGGCCTGCTTCTTGCTCGCCTTGTTGTGGACCAGGTAGGCCTCGGCAATCTGATGCCCCACGGTGTAGAAGGGGTGCAGGGCGGAGAGCGGATCCTGGAAGATCATGCCGATGTTGCGGCCGCGGAGTTGGCGCATGGCCGACTCGGGCAGCGTGACCAGGTCCTTGCCCTGGAACATCGCCTGGCCGCTGACCTGCGCTGATGTGCCTTTGAGCAGGCCCATGAGTGCCTGGCTGGTGACGGACTTACCGGAGCCGGATTCGCCCACGATGCCCAGGGTCTGGCCACGTTCCAGGGCGAAGTCCATGCCGTTCACTGCGGAGACAACGCCGTCGTCCGTCGGGAATTTCACGGTGAGGTCCCGGACCTCGAGGAAGGGGGTGGTGGCGGTCGAAGCCGGGGCGCCCGCCGCTGCCGCGGTGGTATGTAACTGGGTCATTGGAGCCTCACTCGGGGATCGATGGCGGCATAGGCGAGGTCCACCACAACGTTGGCGACGATGACGAAGAACGCGGCCAGCATGGTGATGGCCATGGTGACAGGGAGGTCGCCGGAGATGGCGGCGTGCACTGCGGTGAATCCCAGGCCGGGGACGGAGAAGATCTGTTCGGTGAGGACTGCGCCGCCCAGAAGGAGGCCGATGTCCATGCCGAGCATCGTGACCACGGGGGTGATGCCCGCCCGTACGCCGTGCTTGAACGTCACAGTCCGTGGTGCCAGGCCCTTGGCGCGGGCTGTCCGGATGAAGTCTTCGCCGAATGTCTCGATCATGTTGGTGCGCGTCACCCGGATGTAGGAAGCACTGAAGAGGACGGCCAGTGCGATCCACGGCAGCAGGTAGTTGGCTACCCATGCTCCCGGTCCTTGCGGGCCAAAGGGGCTGTTGATCTCGTTGGTAGTGAAAGGCAAAAGGTGCAGCTGGTTGACGAACAGGAGCAGCAGGAAGAGGCCCGTGACCGGGATGGGCAGCGAAACACCCACGGAGGCGGCGCCGACAATGAACTTATCGACAGGGGAGCCCTTGCGCAGGGCGGCCATGAGGCCGAGCCCGACGCCGGTGATGGTCCACAGCACCAGCGCGCCGATGGCCATGGAGAACGTGTAAGGGAGTGAGCGGCCGATGATGTCCGCTACGTTCTCATTGGTTTGGAAGGACTTGCCCAGGCACGGCCATTCGCAGAGGGTCTGGGCTCCCGGGGCACCGATCATCCGGGAGGAGAAGAGCCCGCGGATGTAGTCGAAGTACTGGACCAAGAACGGCTGGTCCATGCCCAGGGCCACGCGGGCCTCAGCGACGCGTTCGGGCGTGCATTCCTGTCCGCAGGCGGCCGCGGCTGGATCGGAGGGGCCAAGCTGGAAGAGGGTGAAGGTGATGAAACTGACCGCTGCTAGAAGCAATACCAGCGATCCGGTCCGGCGAAGAATGAAAGTCATCATTGTGGTGGTTGCGGGGGGGGGGGCCCCGCCGCGGGGCGCCCCGCGGCGGGCGGGGGGGGGGCCGGGGGTTTTATTTTAGACCGCGATGTTGAGCGGCCCC
>NZ_JAJOHP010000103.1:0-12341 GCF_021109375.1 Arthrobacter sp. AK01 | reverse complement strand
CATCGCCCTCGCCGCCGCGAAAACACAGGCTCTGGAAGCCTCAATCACGCGAGCAGAAATAACTGAGGCACGCACAACACTTTCGCGAGCATCTTGACATGAGTCATCACGCCCCGCGCCGCTATCGGGCCAGAATGCTACGGGCGATCTCATCGGCGTCGCGGAGGGTCCGCTGTCCGCTGGCGTAGGCCGGTCCGGTCCGCGGCCGGGCTTCCGCGGCAATGGCCGTGCCCCATTGCGTCGCAGAAAGTTGAAGGCCCAAAACAAACAGGTGTTTTGTGACGGATCCGTTCGCAGCCACGGGCCGGTAGGGATGCGGTTCCACGTCCAGGCCTGTGGTCTGCACGGGCGCGCCCTCACCGCCCATCATGATTTTGGTACGCACCAAGCCATCAGCCATCAGTTGCTCCAGCAGCGGGGAGACGTTCATGCCCACCCTGTTTGCCGGCGACATCGCCTCGATGAGCGTCGGCGCCTCAACCGGCGCATCGTGTACCCACGGCGAAACCGCCCGGAACACCCTTTCGCCCCTGTCCACGCTGAACTTCGGGTCCGGTCCGACAAAACTCACGACGCCGGCACGCGCCAAGGCGGCCAACTGCTCCGAGCGCAGCGCAGGCGCTCCGCTGGCCAGTCCTTCAACGAAGGACTCAAACCAGCCCCGCAACCCTGCGAGCCATGACTCGTCCGTAATGCCGCCGTCTGCCACCACCGACTTGAGGATTGCCCGGCCGGTGTGCAGGGCGCCGATGGCCATCTTGACCGGGTCCGCTTCGCCCAAGGCCGATCGCCGGGCATCATCATCCAGGTACGCGGTAATGGCCGCGTCCAGCTCACCCCGGGAGGCAAAGGTGCGTCCTGCCAGCGGTGCAGCAAGTCCACGGAGGTTCAACCGGCGGGAGGAAACGACGTGCTTTTCGACGAGATCGCCCACGCTGCCCTCCCAATGCGTGGTGGTGTGCGCATGCGGCTGGAGTGCGTCCTCAAGATCAGCGAGGAACTGGGCAGGGTCCTTTATTGCCGTGGGCTGGGACCGGGCCAACGTCGAATAGTAGGCCCACAGCGCGTCGCGGTGAAGCAGTGGCCAGAGGTCGTGGTCAAAGCCCGGTTGGATTCCGGCCGCGCGGAACCGGTCCACGGCGTCTTCGGTCAGGTAACGCATGGTGATGCTGCGTGGATAGTAGCCGTCCAGGCCCGCTTTGGCCCGGTACGGCGTGCCCCTGCGGGAGGCGGCGATGATCTTCGGCTCCCGGCCCGATGCCCGGTACTCCAGCACACCGGCCCCAGGCACACCCGCCTCAACGAACGTGCCTCCCCGGCCTTCCGTCAACTGCCCCATCACGTCGAAGAAGTTCAGCCCCATACCGCGGACCAGTACTGGCTCGTTGTCCGGCACGGCCCGCCAGTCCACGTCCGCTGGCGGCGCGGGCGGGAAGTACAACAGACCCTGTTCGTCCGCGGCCCTCTTGAAAGAGCGCTGCTCGGGATTCAGGCGGGACTCGATATGTCCCAGCGCGAGGACCACGGAGCCGACGGTGAGGGACGCACCGTTGGCCAGTTCGACGTCGAACCCGTCCTTCACAGGCCGGGCAGCCACGGCGAGTGTCTCGTGGAAGGTGACCTCAACGCCGTCGGGCAGCCGGTTCAGCAGCCCCTCCAGGGTTTGCCTCAAGTACCGTCCGTACAGCGCCCGGCTGGGGAAGTCGTGCGAGTCCAGGACAGCCAGCTCCGCCTTTTCGGCGGCGTTCAGGCCCGCACCATCACGACGCCGGGCCTCACGCCACTGGTCGAACGAACCACCCGTCAACGGCTGGGCAAGCCCGGGTTCCTCAGGGATGAGCGTCGGGTAGAAGGACTGGGTGTTCATCAGATACAGGCGCGACTGCTCCGGCTGCCACACATGGCCCGAACCGGCCGGGAAAGGATCCACGACATGGATGTGCAGGGCGGTCGATTCAGGTGTCTGCGCGGCCCAATTCGCAAGCAGCCTCTCAAGGACACTGGTGCCCCGAGGGCCGGCCCCAATCAGGGCAACACGGTTGGTTTGCGATTCATCCACGCTCCAGCCTAACTTCTGCGTGACTTGCTTACCGTTGAACAGTGTTGCTTGGATGGGGCGATGACCACCACAGAAGCTGATCAGACGCCACTTCCCGAGAATGACACTGCGACGGCCGCCGGACCGCGCCACGCTGCGGACGTCGCGCCTGAGCCCACGGATGAAAACGTCTGGCTGGAAGACATCCACGGCGAAGAACAGCTGGCGTGGGTCCGCGAACAGAACGCCCGCACCGAGGAACTCCTGGAGGACTCCGAGTACGCCGCTGTTGAAGCCGGCATCCTGGAAGTCCTCGACTCAACGGACCGCATCGCCATGGTCTCCAAACGTGGCGACTATTACTACAACTTCTGGAAGGACCAGGAACACCCCAAAGGCCTCTGGCGCCGCACCACCTGGGAGAGCTACCTCAGCGAGGAGCCGGAGTGGGATGTCCTGCTGGACATAGATGCCCTGGCCGCCGCTGAGGGTGTCGAGTGGGTGTTCCACGGCGCCGGTTTCCTCCGTCCCGCAGATGGCAGCGAGTACCGGCTGGCTATGGTTTCGCTCTCCCCCGACGGCGGCGACGCTGACCGCCACCGCGAGTTCGACGTCGAATCCCGCACCTTCGTGGACGGCGGCTTTGACCTCCCCACAGCCAAAGGCAACGTCAGCTGGCTCGATGCGGACACCCTCCTGGTGTCCAGCACCGCCGAAGGGCTGCCCGCGACGACCTCCTCCTACGCACGGACCGGTGTGAGGCTGCGCCGCGGCCAATCGCTTGCCCAGGCCGAGCGCCTCTTTGAAATCCCCGAGGACCACATGCTGGCAATGGTGGCCCACGACTCGACCCCAGGCTACGAGCGCACCTTCGCCGTGGACTACATCGACTTCTACAACCGCACCACGTCGTTGCTGAAGGACGACTCATGGGTGGCGATAGACGTTCCCACCGATGTGAATATCAGCGCCCACCGTGACTGGCTGCTGTTCCGTCCGCAGCAGGACTGGGATGTTGCCGGCATTGTGTATCCGGCGGGGTCCTTGCTGGCTGCTGACTTCGATTCGTATCTTGCGGGGTCCCGTTCCCTGCTGGTCCTCTTCACCCCGGACGCCCAAACGTCGTTGCAGTCCTGGAGCTGGACCAGGGAATACCTGCTGCTGAACCTCCTGCGCGATGTCTCCTCCGAGATCCGGGTGCTGGATCCATCCACTGTTGACGCCGGCGGCGTGTGGGGATCCACCCTCCTGGATGCGTGCCCGCCGCTTCACGACGTCAACGCCTATGCCGTGGACGACGAAGACCAGGGCCCTGGCGGCAATGACTTCTGGCTGGTGGCCACCGGCTTCACCACCCCCACTACCCTGACCCGCGGAACCCTGACACGCGGTGCGGATGGGCAGTCTGATGGCGGGCAGTCCGGCGGTGTGGTGAGCCAACACGCCGAGGTGAAGCGGTCGCCGTCGTTCTTCAACGAAGCCGAATACGAAGTCCAGCAGCACTTTGCGGTTTCTGAGGATGGAACCAAGGTTCCCTATTTCCAGGTCGCGTCCAAGGACCTGGTGCTCGACGGCCAGAACCCCACCCAGCTCTCCGGCTATGGCGGATTCGAAATTTCCCGGACCCCGGCGTACAGCGGATCCATAGGGCGGGCCTGGCTCGAGCGGCGCACAGTGGGCGCCTCCGCCGAGGACGGCGCCGAAGCACACTCGCGTGGCGGCGTGTACGTTGTGGCCAACATCCGAGGCGGCGGCGAGTACGGACCCTCATGGCACCGCGCCGCCCTCCAGGAAAACCGGCACCGTGCCTATGAGGACTTCGCTGCCGTGGCCAGGGACCTGATCTCCCGCGGCGTCACCAGCCGCCCCCGCCTGGGCTGCGTGGGCGGCTCCAACGGCGGGCTCCTGGTGGGAAACATGCTGACCCAGTACCCCGAACTGTTCGGTGCCGTATCCTGCGGCGTGCCACTTCTGGACATGCGCCGGTACACCAAGCTGTCCGCGGGGTATTCGTGGATTGCCGAATACGGCGATCCCGATGTCCCCGGACAATGGGAGTTCATCCGCACGTTCTCGCCGTACCACCTGCTTCACGACGGTGTGGAATACCCCGAAACGTTCATTTGGACCGCCACGTCCGATGACCGGGTGGGACCCGTCCAGGCCCGGAAGATGGCCGCCCGCATGCAGGCGATGGGGATCCCGAACGTCTGGTTCCACGAGGCACTTGAGGGCGGACATGCCGGAGCCTCGGACAACCGGCAAGCGGCGGCTTTGCAGGCACGGAGCAACCATTTCCTGTGGCGTTCGCTGGCTGGAAGCAACTAACCTCTCCGCCGGGCCCGATTCGATGGTTCCCTGCGCACCATGCCGTGCCAACGGCCTATCCTGCAGCGAACCATCGAAATGGGCGGGCGAATGGCCGCGTTTTGCACTGGACCGCAGGTTCTGCGTATCCTTGGTGGGCTAGCAATAGCAAAGGGAGACGTGCCAGAGCGGCCGAATGGGCTTCACTGCTAATGAAGTGTGGGGCACAACTCCACCGGGGGTTCAAATCCCCCCGTCTCCGCGAATTGGTCCCGGTTTTCGAACCGGGACCTTTTGCGTTTAACCGCGCTTCGCTCCGCCGCTGACTTCGGCCCCCGCATGCCGATGAAGCGTGAGGCTGTCCACAGTGCTGACCAGCATCAGCACCGCCATGGCTACGAAGGCCCCCTTGTACGCCGACACTTGGTCCGGGCCGAACACGTCTGTGGCCTCAAAAAGGCGCAGGAACAAGGCACCCACCGCGATCCCGGCCGCAGCCGCCAGCTGAACCAGCGTTGCGGAGATGGCGTTGGCCGAGGGCAACTGTCCAGGGATGATGTCCGCATACTGCACCGAGGCGTACGCGGAGAAACCGATGGAACGGAAGGCACCGCTGAACAGCAACAAGGCGAAAATGAGCGGCTCGGGTGTTTGGGCATCAAGGAAAGCGCACAACGCAAACGTCACGGCCGAAGCAAACGACGCAAAGACCAGCACGGGCTTGAACCCGAAACGCCTGATCAAGGGCGTAGTGGCCGGTTTGATCCCAATGTTGCCCACGAACACCGCTGCCACCATCACCCCGGCCTTGAGGGGATCCCAACCGAACCCGTCCTGGAACATCAGCGGCAGCAGGAAAGGGACAGAACTGATGGTCAGCCGGTATATGAAACCCCCGGTGGATGTTGCCCTGAACGTCCTGGTTCCGAAGACGCTGAGGTTGAACAGCGGAACTTTCGCCTTGCTCATCCACCAGACCGCGCCCGCGAGCGACAGCACCCCTGCGGAAACCACTCCCGCGGCCAGCACATTCGATGCGTGTCCCCCCAGGGTTTCCAGCCCCACCACCAACGCGCCTACACCCAGGGTGGTGAGCAGCAAGCCGAACCAGTCCAGCCGGCGCTTCCCGTCGAACTGCGTTTGCGGCACCAGCCTGAGGGCTGCAATGAAGGCAGCCAGGCCCAGCGGGACGTTGATGATGAAGATCCAGTGCCATGAAAGGAAGGTCGTGAGGGCGCCGCCCACCATCGGGGCCAGGACAGGAGCAAGGAGCCCGGGCCACACCAGATAAGCGGTAGCCCGGAGAAGCTCGGATTTGGGGGTGCCCCGCAGCACCACCAGGGTGCCTACGGGAACCATCATGGCCCCGCCCATGCCCTGCGCCACCCGGCTGAGCGTGAGCATAGTCAGGTCGGTGCTGATCGCACAGAGCAGCGAGGCAATGGTGAACACGGATATCGCAAGGCAGAAGATCCTGCGAGCGCCAAACCGCTCAGCGAGCCAACTGCTCAACGGAATGCCCATGGCGACCGTCACCAGGTACGCCGTCATGGTGATGTTGATGTCAGCAGGTGCCACCCGGAAATCGGAGGCGATGCTGGGGATGGCCGTCGTGAGGATGGTCCCGTCCAGGAATTCCATGAAGAACGTCGCCGCCACGAGCAGTGCCAGGCGCGGCCGCCAACTCGTCTGGTTGGCTGCGTCGACGTCTGTGCTGCTCGGGTTTGTGCTCATGGCTCCGGTCCGGGTTCTGGCGTATGGCCCGCGACAGGGAGCGGGCTGTTTGGTCGATCCTATAGAGGCAGCGTGGGAGCGATCACAACATGACGCAGTCCTACCGGACTGGGCAGCCGCTCTACCCCGCTTGGGCCAGCGCCAGCGGGAGGACCGCACCCACCCCGGCCTGGCGCAGTGCCCTGGCCGAGACGGTCATGGTCCATCGGCTGTCAATGAGGTCATCGACCAGCAGTACGGGTTGGCCCCCGGTACCTGCCAAGGCCTGGGCAAGTTCGGGACCGACCACGAGCCTGTCCCAGACCCCGGCCAGCCGATATGCACTGTTGCCTCCACGAGCTCCCGTTGGCCCACCGTGCTGGGGCTGCAGTTGCCCGAGGTAAGGCATCCGCCCAATACCGGCTATTCCCTGGGCCAAGGATTCGACCAGCTGCGGCTTGCTCCGTGACGGAATGCTGACAACTGCCGCAGGACGGCCGACCCCGCTCCACGGGGTTCCGCCTTCAGCCCCTGACCATTCGCGCAGTACCTGGACGCATGCCTGCAGCATGGCAGGGTCTACGGCGCGGTCCGGAGCGCCGGCGGCGAACAACTCCCGGAGGGCTCCGCCCCACCCGAGGTCGGTTAGCCGGGCCAGGATCCGCCCTTCGGACACGCTCTCGTCGGGCTTGATCTTGCCTTTGACCGCAACCCCGAGCCTGTCCATGCCGCTGGGCCATTGAAGGCGTGGTTCCACGGCTATGCCGGCTCGCCGCAGGGTTTGTCCCGCGGTGTCGGCTGCCGAGGCTGCCACGTCCACGGGGAACCAACGGCCAGCGCAGTTGTCGCAACGGCCGCACGCGGCAGCTGTTTCGTCGTCCAGTACTGAGGTGATGAATTCCATTCGGCAACCTGCGGTGTCCTGGTAGATCACCATGGAGTCCTGCTCGTCCACACGCGCCTCGGCGATGCGCGCGTACCGCTCGGCATCGTAGTTCCACGGCATGCCGGTGGAACGCCACCCCCCGCCGACGCGTTCTACTGCGCCGTCAACTGCCAGGACTTTGAGGAGGAGTTCCAACGGCGTGCGGCGAAGATCCACCCGGGCTTCCAGCGCGACGGTGGAGAGGGCGGATCCTGCCTCCCCGAGGACGGCCAGTACGGCGTCGGCCTTTTCCGCGGATGGCATGGAGGCTGTGGCAAAGTACTGCCAGATTTCACGGTCCTCAGAGCCGGGAAGCAACAAGACGTCCGCGTTGGCTGCCCCACGTCCAGCACGTCCAACCTGCTGGTAATAGGCAACAGGTGAAGACGGCGCGCCAAGGTGGATGACAAAGCCCAGGTCCGGCTTGTCGAAACCCATTCCCAGGGCGGACGTGGCCACGAGGGCCTTCACCTGGTTGTCCTTGAGGAGTTGCTCAGCGCGTTCCCGGTCCGCGGGATCTGTCCGTCCCGTGTAAGACAGGACGTTGTGTCCCGCTTCTGCGAGGAGCCGGGCGGTGTCCTCTGCGGCCGAAACCGTGAGCGTGTAGATAATCCCGCTGCCGGGCATGTCGGCCAGGTGAGTCAGCAACCAACCCAACCGGTCCCGGGAATCGGGCAGGGTCAGAACGCCGAGGCGCAGTGATTCACGGCCGAGAGCACCCCGGATGGTCAGCACTCCGTCGCCGAGTTGTTCCTCGATGTCATGGACCACCCGGGAATTGGCTGTGGCTGTAGTGGCCAGGACTGGCACGGATGCCGGCAACTGCGCGATGAGATCGGCAATGCGTCGGTAATCGGGCCGGAAGTCGTGCCCCCAGTCCGAGATGCAGTGAGCCTCGTCAATCACCAGGAGACCGGTACGACGGATGAGCTCCGGGAGCTGGTTCTCCCTGAAGGACGGATTTGTCAGACGCTCAGGAGAAACCAAGAGGACGTCCACCTCGTCTGCGGCCAACTGGGCCAGGACTGTGTCCCATTCCAAAGCATTGGCAGAGTTAATGGCCACGGCACGCACACCTGCCCGCGCGGCGGCGGCAACCTGATCACGCATGAGGGCGAGCAGGGGCGAGACAATCAGCGTTGGACCCGCTCCCCGTCTCCGCAGCAGCAACGATGCGACGAAATAGACAGCTGACTTTCCCCAACCGGTTCGCTGGACAACCAACGCCCGCCGGCCGGCATCAACCAATGCCTCGATCGCTTCATACTGGCCGTCATGGAACTGCGCTTCGGGGTGCCCCACCAACTCCCGCAGGCACGCCAAAGCCTGTTGCTGGGTGGGTGATTGCACGGAAACGGCAGCGTTCTGGGAGTTGTTGGCCATCACCCCAGTATTCCAGCCGACCCTGACAGCCAGAACCGTTCATCCACGCTATGTGGACAACGGCTATCCACATAGCTCCCTTCCGCATTCATGCCCAATTGCGTTGCCACAGTAGGATTGAGCGCGTGACTAGCGAGCAGAACAAGACATTCGACCTCTCGGCATCCTTCAAGGCGTATGACGTCCGTGGGATCGTGGGTGAATCCATCACGGCTGAAATCGTCGAGGCCGTGGGCGCTGCCTTTATCGACGTCCTGGGCCTCGAGGGCGAGACCGTCCTGGTCGGCGGCGACATGCGTCCCTCCTCGCCCGAGTTCAGCCAGGCCTTTGCCAACGGCGCAGCCACGCGTGGAGCGAACGTCCAACTGCTGGACCTGATCTCCACAGATGAGCTCTACTACGCATGCGGCGCTTTGAACGCCGCCGGCGCCACGTTCACCGCCAGCCACAACCCTGCCGAATACAACGGCATCAAAATGGCCAAGGCAGGTGCCCAGCCCATCTCCTCCGAGTCCGGCCTGAAGGAAATCCAAGCCCTCGCAGAGCAGTACCTGAACTCCGGCACCATCCCTGCAGCGGCCAACCGCGGCGAGATCGGCGTGCACGACGTCCTGAAGGACTACTCCGAATACCTGCGCAAACTCGTGGACCTTTCCGGCTCCCGTCCGCTGAAGATCGTCGTGGACGCCGGCAACGGCATGGCCGGCCTGACCACCCCGGCAGTCCTTGGAGACAAATTGCTCCCGGCACTGCCGTTCGAGATCGTCCCGCTCTACTTTGAACTGGACGGTTCGTTCCCCAACCACCCGGCCAACCCCCTGGAACCGGAAAACCTCCGCGACCTGCAGGCCGCTGTCATCAAGCACGGCGCGGACATCGGTCTGGCCTTCGACGGTGACGCTGACCGCTGCTTCGTGATCGACGAAAAGGGTGAGTCGGTCTCTCCGTCCGCAATCACCGGCATGGTTGCCCGCCGGGAGATCGCCCGCGCCCAGGCAGCAGGGGAACACACCCCTGTGATCATCCACAACCTCCTCACGTCCAAGGCCGTGCCCGAACTGGTGGCCAAGGACGGCGGCCGTGCGGTACGGACCCGCGTGGGACACTCCTTCATCAAAGCCGTCATGGCCGAGGAAGGCGCCGTGTTCGGCGGGGAGCACTCAGCGCACTTCTACTTCCGGGATTTCTGGAACGCCGACACCGGCATGCTTGCTGCCATGCACGTCCTGGCCGCCCTCGGCGAGCAGGACGGTCCGCTCTCCGAGCTCGGCCGCCAGTACGAGCCGTACGTCTCCTCCGGTGAAATCAACTCGGAAATCGAGGACAAGGCAGGCGCAGTCGAGCGCGTCCGCATCGACTTTGAAACCGAAGACATCGACATCGACCACATGGACGGCAGCACGTTCGCGGCCAAGGATGGCAGCTGGTGGTTCAACCTGCGCCCGTCCAACACCGAGCCCTTCCTGCGCCTGAACGCAGAAGCCAAGGACCAGTCCACCATGGAAAAGATCCGCGACCGCGTCCTCGCACTGGTCCGGGCGTAGGTCCAGGCATGAGTGACCAGCCCGTCACCGATGGCGTTTCAGGAGAATCGGACCAGGATCGCGAACTCCGTGAAACCCTGGGAACCGCGCTTGGAACCGCCCAGGAGCATCTCCAGCAGAACGGCGGTTTCTTCCCGTTCGGAGTCACGTTGTCCGAGGACGGCGAGCTGCGGATAGTGATGATTGCTCCTGGCGAGCCGGACGAAAACGGTGACGTCGACGCCGGTCAGATGCTCTCGGACATCCAGGACCTTCTCCGCCAGGGCCGTGATGAGTTCCGGGCCATCGCAGTAGTAAGTGACGTCAGCCTGCCGGACCATGGATCTGACGGTATCCACGGCGCAGCCGAGCACCGGAACGGCGACGTTCTGGCCGCCATCATCCCGTACTCTCCCACGGCGGAGGGCTTTGCCTTCAACGCGATGGAACCCGATACACACGAGCCATCCATCTGGGTGGACTAGACCCTAACCGTGAGCTGGACCCGACCCGTGAGCTGATCCCATGAAGATAAACGCGTTCGCAGATGTCAGCCTCCGCGCCATCATGGTGTTGGCCGCGGCACCCGACGGTACGCTGCTGACCACCCAGGCAGTGGCCGACGCCGTCGGGACACCGTACAACCACGTCAGCAAGGCCATGGTCCGCCTGCGTGCACTGGGTTACATCGACGTCGAACGTGGCCGGCTGGGCGGTTCCCGGCTCAATGAATCCGGACGGCGGGCCACCGTCGGGGAAGTCCTTAGGCATTTGGACAGCCGGCAGGATCCGGCGGAGTGCCAATCTCCCACAAAGAATTGCCCGCTTATCACTGAATGCGGCCTGCGCCACGCGATGAATCGCGCCCGGGAGGCCTTCTACCGCGAGCTCGATACCGTGGTCATAGCTTCACTCCCCCACGCCCGCCAGATGAACCCGGTGTTCCAATCCATCGGGCTGCGCCCGGAGTTCAGGGTACCGGCCACCCAGCCGTAAGCGCCCTCGGCAACCCCGGAACGACTTCCCTGGCAGCTGGCCCCTTCACAGCTTGCACAACTCTTCTACGCAGTGTAGAAATTGAGGTATAAATATATGCATTTGAAATGCTTATATATCGGCCAGTCAAGGCTGACCCCTACACCCAGGAGAACCATGCTCTCGGAAAAGTCCCGGCCCATCATCGAAGCAACCCTCCCTTTGGTGGGTGCACGGATCGGCTCGATCACGGCCGACTTCTACCAGCGGCTTTTCGCAGCGCATCCCGAATTACTCGATGGCCTCTTCAGCCGGTCCAACCAGCGTTCAGGCGATCAACAGCGGGCTCTCGCCGGGAGCATCGCGGCGTTCGCAACCCACCTGGTGAACAACCCCGGCACACTGCCCGAAAAGGTCCTCTCGCGGATCGCCCACAAGCACGCCTCACTCGGGATCACCGAGGATCAGTACGGCGTGGTCCATGAGCACTTGTTCGCCGCCATCGCCGCAGACCTGGCCGACGTCATCACGCCGGACATTGCGGAAGCCTGGACCGAGGTGTACTGGCTGATGGCCGACGCCCTGATCAAGCTCGAAAAGGACCTCTACGCTTCCCAGACGAACACAAAAATGTGGATGCCGTGGCGCGTAACCGCCAAGGAAGCCGCGGGCGCGGACGCCATGACATTCACCCTGGAAGCTGCGGACGACACCCCAGCCACGGAAGCGATCCCGGGTCAATACATCAGCGTCAAGGTCCGCCTCAGCGACGGCCTGCGCCAAGTGCGCCAGTATTCGCTGTCCGGTGACACGGGCACCAACCGAACCTTCACCACCAAACTCAACGACGGCGGCGAGGTATCCACCGCCCTGCATGCCGGCGTCGAACCTGGCGACATACTGGAGATCTCGAACCCCTACGGCGAGATCACCCTCAAGGATGGCGATGGACCGGTCGTCCTGGCATCCGCGGGAATCGGATGCACTCCCACGGCGTCCATTCTGCGCTCGCTCGCGGAGTCCGGCACGGATCGGCAGGTTATGGTCCTCCATGCCGAGAAGACCATGGACAACTGGGCGTTGAGGGGCCAGATGACGGCAGACGCCGCGACGATCGACGCAGAGCTGCAGCTCTGGCTTGAATCACCCCATGCCGGTGCCAGCGAAGGCTTCATGTCCTTGCGGGAAGTAGACCTGCCCGCCGAGGCATCGCTCTACCTGTGCGGACCGCTCCCCTTCATGAAGAAAATCCGTGACGAAGCCATCGACGCCGGCATCCCGGCCACCCGGATCCACTACGAAGTGTTCGGGCCGGACGTTTGGCTCGCCAACTAAAGCACGCACATCACGACGGCGGGGGGGGGGGGGGGGGGGGGGGCGGGACAAGGACCGAGAGCGCGGGCGGGAGGAGGTCAGGAAGAAAAAGAGGGTGGGGCAGATAGGAGCGCGGGGGGCTGCGGGACCCGGCGGGCGAGCG
>NZ_JAJOHP010000102.1:0-12371 GCF_021109375.1 Arthrobacter sp. AK01 | reverse complement strand
GTACTGCACCCGGGAGGGTGTGGGAGAGTAGGACACCGCCGGACAACCATTAAGAAGAGCCCCGACCACGCCGGTCGGGGGTCTTCACATTTTAACACCAACACAGCGTCCACAACATGGCGTCGTGCCTTTAACCAGCAGAGTAGATACCCGGTAAGAGGTGACCAACCAGGAGCAACCGCGAGTGCAAGGGGCCTGTGAGACTTGCCACGGGGCACCTCTAAGAGCCCCCTTACGTTCGGCGGCCGTGGTCGCGTCGAATAGAATTGCATAAGACATACGAGTCGGTAGCTGAGCGCTGCCGGCGGCGTGACAACGAAATAAGGGTTATGAGCGACTACGCACGCGCCAGTGGTCGGCTCGCAACAGGAGGAATCCACCATGGCTGAGCACAACGGCGGCAATCGCGGCGGTAATCGCGGAAACTTCGGCGGGAACCGGGATGACCGCGGTTCGTACCGCCCCAACAACAACTCAGGCGGCGATCCCCGTGGGTTCCGTTCCAGGGAGAACCGGGACGGCAATGATCGTCCGGCCCGTGATGGCGAGCGTCGCTCGTTCAACAATGACCGTGGGGATCGTAAGCCGTTCGGTGACCGTCCGGCCCGTGATGGCGAGCGTCGCTCGTTCAACAATGACCGTGGGGATCGTAAGCCGTTCGGTGACCGTCCGGCCCGTGATGGCGAACGCGGCTCCTTCGGCGGAGACCGTGATCGTAAGCCCTTCGGTGACCGCAGCGATCGTCCTGCCCGTGATGGCGAGCGTCGCCCGTTCAACAATGACCGTGGTGATCGTAAGCCCTTCGGTGACCGCAGCGATCGTCCTGCCCGTGACGGCGAACGTCGCTCCTTCGGCGGCGACCGCGATCGTAAGCCCTTCGGCGACCGTGACCGTAAGCCCTTCGGCGACCGCAATGACCGTCCGGCCCGCGATGGCGAACGCCGTCCGTTCAACAATGACCGTGGTGATCGTAAGCCCTTCGGTGACCGCAATGACCGTCCGGCCCGTGATGGCGAACGTCGCTCCTTCGGCGGCGACCGTGATCGTAAGCCCTTCGGCGACCGCAATGACCGTCCTGCCCGGGACGGCGAACGCCGCTCCTTCGGCGGCGACCGCGACCGTAAGCCCTTCGGCGACCGCAATGACCGTCCTGCCCGCGATGGCGAACGCCGCCCGTTCAACAATGACCGCGGTGATCGCAAGCCGTTTGGCGACCGTCCCGAACGTGGTCCGCGGGAATTCGATGGTCCCCGTCGTGATGGCGATGATCGCCGCCCGTTCAACAATGACCGTGGTGATCGTAAGCTCTTCGGTGACCGCAATGACCGTCCGGCCCGTGACGGCGAACGTCGCTCCTTCGGCGGCGACCGCGACCGCAACGACCGCGGCAACTCCTGGGAAGACCGTCCGGCCCGCGTTCCGAACGCCAAGGACATCCGCAGCTCCAACCGTCCCGACCGCGAACGCTCTCCCGAGATTGACGAGGACGTTACGGGCAAGGAACTAGATCGTGCCACGGGTCACCAGATCAAGACCCTCGAGGAGCAGAGCGCAGGCTGGGTGGCCAAGCACCTGGTGATGGCCGGCCGCTTGATCGACATTGAGCCCGAGCTGGCCTTCCAGCACGCATTGGCCGCAAGCCGTCGCGGCGGGCGCCTTTCGGTTGTTCGTGAAGCTGTGGGCCTGACGGCCTACGCCGCGGGCCACTATGGCGAGGCGCTGCGTGAGTTCCGTACGTACCGCCGCATCAGTGGCTCCAACGTGCACTTGCCTGTGATGGCTGACTGCGAGCGTGGCCTCGGACGTCCGGACCGTGCACTGGATATGGTTCGTTCTCCTGAAGCCCAGGACCTTGATGCTCCGGGCAAGGTGGAGCTCGCCATGGTCGCTTCCGGCGCCCGCACAGATCTCAAGCAGTTTGATGCTGCTGTCACCGAATTGGAGATCCCCCAGCTGGACATCAACCGGGCCTTCTCCTACAGCCCGCGTTTGTTCCGCGCCTACGCTGAAGCCCTCAGCGCGGTGGGTCGTACCGAGGAAGCGGACAAGTGGGCCCGCCAGGCGCTCGTGGCAGAGAATGCCTTGGGCGTTGGCGACTTCGCTGAGCCGGAGATCCTCGACCTTGGCTGGGACGAGCAGGAAGAAGCAGCTGCGCGTAAGCCGCGCTTCGAAAAGCGGGCCCCGGAGGCCGACGTCGTAAAGCTTGAAACGGAAACGGTCATCGCGGAAGCCGCGGCGGCCGACGTTGAGCACGATGAGGTTGATCTTGACGACGCCGAGTCGGACTACTTCGAGTCGGATGACGCGGAGTCGGACATCGACTCAGCTGAGGAAGAAGCTGAGGAAGCAGCCAAGGAAGAAGACACCGAGAACGAGGGCAACGACTCCCAGCATGGCTGATTCACTGATCTCATCCTTTGATGCTGTCCTTTCAGACCTGGATGGTGTGGTTTATGCAGGACCGCATGCCATCCCGGGGGCCGTGGAGTCATTGCGGCGTCTCGAAACCGTGGGCGTTGGCCTGGGTTATGTGACTAACAATGCCTCCCGGACACCGGCCCAGGTCGCGGCGCACCTGCGTGAGTTGGGTGCGCCGGCGGAGGACCATCAGGTGGTCAGTTCCTCCCAGGCAGCAGGGGAGCTTCTGGCTTCCATGCTGCCTGCGGGGGCGCATGTGCTCATCACGGGCAGCGCGGCCTTGGCCCATGAGATCGAATTGGTTGGCCTTAAGCCGGTTCACAGTGCTGCCGAGTCCCCTGTGGCCGTAGTCCAGGGCTTCAATCCGGAAATTGGTTGGAAGGATCTCGCGGAGGCATCGTATGTGGTGGCCGGGGGAGCCATGTGGTTTGCCACCAACACGGACATGTCCATTCCGCAGGCCCGCGGTATGGCGCCGGGGAATGGCACGCTGGTGGCCGCGGTGGCAGCGGCCACGGGAAAGACCCCCTTGGTGGCAGGTAAGCCGGAGGCTCCGCTGTTCCATGCCGCCGCAAAGCGGCTCAACTCCACCCGGCCCCTGGTGGTCGGAGACCGCCTCGACACCGACATCCTGGGCGGTAACCGCGCTGGATTTGCGACGGCGGCCGTCCTCACCGGCGTGGACACCACCCGCACCATTCTGGCGGCGCGGACCGACGAACGTCCCGACTATCTCCTCGCGGACCTTGGGGGCCTTTACGCGCCATACCCCGAGGTCGTCAGCGACGGCGGAACGTTCCGTTGCGGTGCGGCCTCAGCGGTTGCCGGGGATGGCACAGTCACGGTAACCGGTGACGAGGACGACCTTGACGCTTGGCGCGCGGCCTGCGCAGCCTGGTGGGCGGCAGTTCCCACCACGGCCGTAGCTCAGGCGCCGCAGCTGGACTGGCAAACTCAGTAGACTGGCAAACTCACTAGACTGGTGCGATGACCGAGCCCAACAACCTTCCGGAACCGGAACCGGAAAGCCGCAGCGGCCAAGAGGGCCCGGAAGGCCACATGCTTGACAGCCCCGAACCGGAACGCCCCGAGGTTCAATGGCCGGACGCCGCGACTCCCACGGGAGACCCGCTGGTGGACAAGGCCTTGGGGCTCTTGGGCCTTGTGCCAGCGACTCCTGTGGCAGACCACGGTGACCTTTACTCAGGAATTCATGACTTCCTGCTGGAGGCCCTGGACGCCGAGCCCGGACTTCCGGCGTCCCCCAAAAGCATCCCCCGCCCGGAAGGCGACAGCTAAGGCATGGCACGTCTCGATCAGGAACTCGTCACCCGTGGGCTGGCGAGGTCCCGTACCCATGCCGCAAAGCTCATCAGCGACGGAAAGGTCAGTTCGGCAGGAACTGTCCTCGCGAAGGCCTCCATCCAAGTAAATGCTGACACTGAATTGGACGTGGAAGCCCATCTGGAGGACATCTACGTCAGCCGCGCCGGGCACAAGCTGGACGGCGCGCTGAAGGCGTTTCCCGCCGTCGTGGTTTCCGGAAAGCGGTGCCTCGACGCCGGTGCCTCCACAGGTGGCTTTACCGATGTCCTGCTCCGGCAGGGAGCGGCAAGTGTGGTGGCGGTGGACGTCGGGCACGGCCAGTTGGTGCCGCACCTCCGTGATGACGTCCGTGTGGACGTCCACGAGGGCCTTAACGTCAGGTACATGACTCCCGAGCAGATAGGTGGTCCGGCGCAGCTGACGGTTGCTGATCTGTCCTTCATTTCTTTGACCCTCGTGGTGGCGCCGCTGGCTTACTGCACTGAACCCGGCGGCGACCTTGTCCTGATGGTCAAGCCGCAGTTCGAAGTGGGCAAGGAGCGGCTGAGCCGAACCGGGGTGGTCTCATCCGAGAATGAACGACGGCGGGCCGTTGCCCAGGTTGCGCGGGCTGCGGTGGACGCGGGGCTGGATCTGATGGACCTCGCGGCCAGTCCGCTTCCGGGCCAGGACGGAAATGTTGAGTACTTCCTGTGGATGAAGCGCAGGATGTCCGCTGTGTTGCCTAAGATCGAAGAGCGTGACGGGGACGTTGCTGCGTTGATCAAGAAACTCTGGCCGAACCACTAGAAAGCAGAACCCGATGAGCAGGCGTGTACTTGTCCTTGCCCACACAGGGCGGGAGGAATCGCTCCGTGCAGCGTGGGATGCCTGTACGCAACTGCATTCGTCAGGCTTGGTGCCCGTGCTGCAAAAGTCCGAGCTCGCCGATATTGAGCGGTTTTTCGGTGCGTTGGATACGCCTATTGAGATTCTCAACGACCACGTCAACCTGGAGGACGTGGAGTTGGTCATGGTCCTGGGCGGCGACGGAACCATCCTGCGGGCCGCAGAGTTGGTCCGAGAAGTGGACGTCCCGCTGCTGGGTGTGAACCTGGGTCACGTTGGCTTCCTGGCCGAGAGTGAACGCGCCGACCTCGCCCAGACCGTCGAGTGGATTGCCAGCCGTCAGTACACGGTGGAAGAGCGCATGACCATCGACGTCCAGGTCTGGGTCAAGGGCCAGAAGATTTGGCACACGTGGGCGCTGAACGAGGCAGCCATTGAGAAGGCCAACCGCGAACGCATGTTGGAAGTCGTCACGGAAGTGGATGAACGTCCGTTGACGTCCTTCGGATGTGATGGCGTTGTCCTGGCAACCCCCACGGGTTCCACTGCCTATGCCTTTTCGTCCGGCGGGCCAGTGGTATGGCCTGAGGTGGAAGCCTTGGTCATCGTTCCCATCAGTGCCCATGCGCTGTTCGCCAAGCCCTTGGTGGTGTCGCCGAGGTCGAAGCTGGCCGTGGAAATCATGAGCAGGACCGACGCCTTGGGCGTCCTCTGGTGCGATGGGCGGCGTTCCGTGGATCTCCCTCCGGGTGCCCGCGTTGAAGTCACGCGCTCCGCGACTCCGGTGCGGCTCGCGCGCACACACAAGACGCCGTTCTCAGCCCGGCTTGTCCGCAAGTTCGAGCTGCCCATCCACGGCTGGCGTGGCCCGGCTCCCCGGAGCGGCGAAGTCCACACCGGTCCCATCCCCGTCATCCGTACCCTTTCACCGGCTCCGTTGCCCAGTCCGCGGGATGTAGATGGTCCCCGGGACGGTGACCTTCCCGACTCCACGAATGCGAAGTGAACCATGCTTGAAGAACTCCGAATCCGTGACCTTGGCGTCATAACCGACGCCGCCCTGCCGCTGGGGCCTGGCCTGAGCGTCGTGACCGGCGAAACCGGCGCGGGCAAGACCATGGTGGTGACCGCCGTCGGGCTTCTTCTGGGTGCCCGATCGGATGCCGGCGCCGTCCGTAGCGGCGCCAAGTCCGCATCCGCCGAAGCTGTGCTGAAGCTGGACCCCGCGCACAGCGCTGTGGAGCGTGCCAAGGAGGCCGGCGGCGAAGCGGAAGAGTTCGACGGCGTGGCTGAGCTCCTGCTGGCCCGCACCGTGGGTGCCGATGGTCGCAGCCGGGCATACGTTGGCGGGCGCGCGGCACCTGTGGGCGTGTTGGCCGAACTGGGGGAGAGCCTGGTGGTGGTCCATGGCCAGTCGGACCAGATCCGTCTCAAGAGCGCCACTGCGCAGCGGCATGCCCTGGACAGGTTTGCCGGGGCACCACTGGCGAAGGTGCTGGGGGAGTACCAAGAACTCTATAACCACTGGAAAGCCATCCAGGCAGAACTTGAAACGCTCCGCAGCGAAGCCCGCGAACGCCTGCGGGAAGCTGAGTCTTTGGACGCGGCCCTGAAGGAAATTGACGAAGTGGATCCTCAGCCTGGTGAGGACGACACGCTGAAGGCCGAGGCAGTGAAGCTGGCCAACGTGGAAGAACTCCGGTTGGCGGCAGCGGCCGCCCATGAGTCCCTCATCGCCGAGGAATTCGGGGATGCAGGGGATGCAACGTCCATGGTGGATGCGGCGAAACGGACTCTGGAACACGTAGCCGACCACGACGAAGAACTGCGATCCGCTGCTGCCCGGCTTGCCGAGGTGGGATTCCTGCTCAACGACATCGCGGCCGAGCTCTCAAGCTACCAAGCCGCCTTGGACACCGAAGGCCCTGAGCGGCTCTCCGAAATCGAGGAACGCCGGGCCGCCCTGGCCAAGCTGATCCGCAAATATGCCCCGAGTATCGACGAAGTGCTCGAATGGGCGGCTACTGCGAGGACGCGCCTGGACGAGTTGCAGGATGACTCCAGTCGGATCGAGTCCCTGGATGCTGAAGTGGCCTCTGCGGAGGCAACTCTCCGCAAGCAGGCATCGGCCATCAGCAAGGCCCGCCTCAAAGCGGCCAAGGACCTCTCAGCCCGGGTGAGCGCGGAGCTGAAGGCCTTGGCGATGGCGGACGCCACGTTGGTCATCGAGGTCGATGGCAGCGGCGCGCTGGGCCCGTGGGGCTCCGACGAGATCGCTTTCCTCCTCCAGCCGCACTCAGGCGCCCCGGCACGTCCGTTGGGCAAGGGAGCCTCCGGGGGTGAACTGTCCAGGGTCATGTTGGCCATCGAGGTAGTGCTCGCCGCAGTCGATCCTGTTCCGACGTTCGTCTTCGATGAGGTGGACGCAGGCGTGGGTGGGCGTGCCGCCGTCGAAATCGGACGCCGGCTCGCCATGCTGGCCCGCCACGTCCAGGTCCTGGTGGTAACGCACCTGCCCCAGGTAGCTGCCTTCGCCGATCAGCACATCCGCGTGACAAAAACGTCCGTGCGGGGCGCCGACGGGAAGACGACCACAGGTTTCACCTCCAGTGACGTCCAGCTGCTGAGCGATGACGAGCGCGTCAAGGAACTGGCCCGCATGCTGGCCGGGCAAGAGGACTCTGAGTCCGCGCAGGCGCACGCCCAGGAATTGTTGGACGACGCGAAGCTCCTGCCGCAGCGCGCTTAGCTTTGGAACGAGGCGCCGAGGGGAGTGCGAGCACTATCACATCCGGATACTTAATCCCGCCCGGCTCTTGCTTGGAATGCGGTGGTGAGCAACTATTGACCATTTGGGGAA
Source organism: Arthrobacter sp. AK01 (assembly GCF_021109375.1). Classification (NCBI taxonomy): domain Bacteria; kingdom Bacillati; phylum Actinomycetota; class Actinomycetes; order Micrococcales; family Micrococcaceae; genus Arthrobacter; species Arthrobacter sp. AK01. The sequence continues at coordinate 4,939 of NZ_JAJOHP010000102.1, read as the reverse complement.
TCCGAACAGACGCTTGGAAGGCGTAATTGATGATAAGCTCGAATTCCGTGGTGCAGCGATCAAATTCCCGTGTAAATTCCCGGTTCCCGGGCTCGTCCAAGACGACCAAACACATCTTCGTCACCGGTGGTGTGGCGTCCTCGCTCGGTAAGGGTCTGACGGCTTCAAGCCTCGGCCACCTGCTGCGGGCACGCGGTTTGTCTGTAACTATGCAGAAGCTCGATCCCTACCTGAACGTGGATCCGGGCACGATGAACCCCTTCCAGCACGGCGAAGTATTCGTGACGGATGACGGCGCCGAAACCGACCTCGACATCGGACATTACGAGCGCTTCCTCGATGAAAACCTTGAAGGTTCGGCCAACGTCACGACGGGCCAGATCTACTCCACCGTTATCGCCAAGGAACGTCGCGGCGAATACCTCGGAGACACCGTCCAGGTCATTCCGCACATCACCGATGAAATCAAGCGCCGCATGCGCCTGCCTGCCGAGGGCAAGAACGCTCCGGACGTCATCATCACCGAAATCGGCGGCACGGTGGGCGACATCGAGTCGCAGCCGTTCCTGGAGTCGGCCCGCCAGGTCCGCCAGGATGTTGGCCGCAACAACGTCTTCTTCCTGCACGTCTCGCTGGTCCCGTACATCGGTCCTTCCCAGGAACTGAAGACCAAGCCGACGCAGCACTCCGTGGCAGCGCTCCGCTCCATTGGTATCCAGCCTGAAGCGATCGTGATCCGCTCCGACCGCGAAGTGCCGGACGCCATGCGTGAGAAGATCGGCCGCATGTGCGACGTCGACATCGATGCCGTGGTTAACGCCGCCGACGCACCCAGCATTTACGACATCCCCAAGACCCTTCACTCACAGGGCCTGGATTCCTACATCGTCCGTGCGTTGGACCTGCCGTTCAAGGACGTTGACTGGAGCAAGTGGGACAAGCTGCTTGAAGCCGTCCACAACCCCAAGCATGAGGTTGAGGTTGCACTGGTGGGCAAGTACATCGACCTTCCGGACGCTTACCTCTCGGTCACAGAGGCACTGCGCGCCGGCGGTTTCGCCAACGAAGCCAAGGTCAAGATCCGCTGGGTCCCCTCGGACGAGTGCGAAACCCTCGCAGGTGCGACCAAGGCCCTCGCCGGTGTAGACGCAATTTGCGTGCCCGGTGGCTTCGGCATCCGTGGCCTTGAGGGAAAGCTCGGCGCGTTGAAGTTCGCCCGTGAAACCAAGCTCCCGGTCCTGGGCCTGTGCCTTGGCCTGCAGTGCATGGTGATCGAGTACGCCCGCAACGTCGTTGGCCTCGAAGGTGCTTCCTCCAGCGAGTTCGAGCCCGATTCCAAGTACCCGGTCATTGCCACCATGGAAGAGCAGCTGGACATCGTGGACGGCAAGGGCGACCTCGGCGGCACCATGCGCCTGGGCCTGTATGAAGCCAAGCTGGACGAGGGCTCGGTCATTGCCGAGACCTACGGCACCACCACGGTCAGCGAACGCCACCGCCACCGCTACGAGGTCAACAACAAGTACCGCGAGCAGATCGCTGCCAAGGGCCTGGTGTTCTCCGGTACCTCTCCCGATGGCAAGCTGGTGGAGTACGTTGAGCTTCCCCGCGAAGTCCACCCGTTCTACGTGGCAACACAGGCGCACCCGGAGCTCAGCTCCCGCCCGACGCGTCCGCACCCGCTGTTCGCAGGCCTGGTCAAGGCTGCCCTGGAGCGTCGTGAAGGCGTAGCCGTGGACACCAAGTCCGATGCCCGCGCGGTAGCTGCCAAGTAAACGCAAGAACTAACGAAGGACGGCGCGATGCCCGGTATTTCTGAAACCCCCCGCACTTCAAGGCAGGTTTCGGATATGCCGAGCCCGCGCCGTCTTTTGTCTACCAACAAGGTTTACGAAGGCCGCATTTGGGACGTCGTCAGCGACTCGTTCCAGCTCAGCGAAGACACTGACACCCTGGTTCGCGACTACATCGACCATCCGGGCGCCGTAGCGGTGCTTCCCATGAACGTGGACGGCGAGATCCTGCTGTTGAAGCAGTATCGGCATCCCGTGGGTATGGACCTCTGGGAGATTCCGGCCGGCCTCCTTGATATCGAAGGCGAGGACTTCGTGGTGGGCGCGGCACGGGAGCTGGCAGAAGAAGCTGACCTCAACGCGGCCACGTGGAACGTCCTGGCGGACTTCTTTAACTCGCCGGGCTCGTCCAGTGAGGCCATCCGCATCTATTTGGCACGCGGACTCAGCGATGTCCCGGAAGCGGATCGCCACACCCGCACCGACGAAGAGGCGGAGATCGAGTTGCATTGGGTTCCCCTCGAAGACGCGGTACGGGCTGTGCTCGAGGGCCGCCTCCACAATCCCTCGGCGGTAGTCGGTATCTTGGCTGCTGCTGCCGCGAAAGCTGATGGATTCACCAGCCTTCGTCCTGCCAACGCGCCGTGGCCGGCCCATCCGAGCCAGCGCTGAGCATGGCCGAAGCCGCCACGCGAACTCCTACCGGCATTGATCGCGCAGTAACGGACTACCTTCAGCATGTAGGTGTAGAGCGCGGCCTGGCCGCGAATACCCTGGCTGCGTACCGCCGTGACCTGGCCAGGTACTCGAATTTCCTGGCGACACAGGGAGTGGAACGGCCCGGCAATATTACCCGGCATCACGTGACCGCTTTCGTTCAGGCACTGTCAGACGGCAGCGACGGTGCCGCTGTGCTGGGTGTGCGCTCTGCGGCGCGAACAGTTGTGGCCGTCCGCGGACTTCACAAGTTCTGGGCGCTGGAAGGAACCACGACGGCGGACCCCGCCAGCGATGTCCACCCGCCCATGCCCGGCAAGCGGCTTCCAAAAGCCATCAGCGTTGGCGAGGTCACGCGCATCCTGGAGGCGGCGGGCGCGGATACGCCTACCGGGCTCAGGGACCGCGCACTCCTTGAATTCCTGTACTCCACCGGAGCCCGCATCAGCGAGGCCGTCGGTTTGGACGTGGACGACGTTTCCCTCGAAGACGCCGGTGGCGATCCCGCCATCGTGCGGTTGTTCGGTAAGGGTTCCAAGGAGAGGCTGGTGCCCCTTGGCTCTTACGGAGCCCGCGCCGTCGGGGCCTATGTTGTCCGTGGCAGGCCGCTGCTGGCGTCCAAGGGCAAAGGCACGCCGGCGCTGTTCCTCAACGCCCGGGGTGGCCGGATCAGCAGGCAGAGCGCCTGGACCATCCTCAAGGTGGCGGCCGAAAAGGCCAACATCACCAAGGACGTCTCGCCGCACACCCTGAGGCACTCTTTCGCGACACACCTGCTTGAGGGTGGTGCGGATGTCAGGGTGGTGCAGGAGTTACTGGGTCACGCCTCGGTGACCACCACGCAGGTTTATACGTTGGTCACCGCGGATACGCTGCGCGAGGTTTATGCAGCGGCGCACCCCAGAGCGCTCGGCTAACCAGGGCGCTCGGCTAACCAGGGCGCTCGGCCAGCCGCCCAGTTACCCGAGTACGTCCAGCGTCACTTCCAGGGCGTCGACGAACAGTGCCAACAACGAGGTCACCAGGCCTGCCACCAGCAAGAGTCCCGGGTGGGCGAGCCCCACCACCACCCGCTTGAGCTCGGGGCGTCCTTTGAGGAACTTCTTGGGAACCCTCGTCTTCACCGGTACTTGCCGCCAGCCCCGCAACCGCCGCAGGAACCACGCACAGCGCACGATGAACGCCATCCAGAGGATCGAAAGCACCAGTGGAACCGCGGCCAGCATGATATTGAAGCCGAGGGCCGTGACTTCCTTTTCGGAGTCGCCTATCAAGGACTGGACCGTTGTGGAGATGGAGGCGCTCATCACCACGGAGGCGGCCCACACCATGAAGGCAGCAACGAGCGCCAGGAACCGCACGAAGAAATGACCCAGTACCGTTGCGTCCACAGCCCTGAGGTGGCTCCGGGGCGTGGCATGCAGGACCACCAGCGTCGAGACCAAGGTAGGCAAGGCAGCCAGAAGGACCAACAGGTACCAGCTCCATCCGGCGAGGTCCACCACTTCGTCCAACACGATGAGTCCGGACCATACGACCGTCCAGGCCCAGCCTGCGTAGAGCGGGTGCGCCACCAGCCATCGGGGCAGCCACGTGTCCCGCTCCGGCCTCGCTTTGCGAACAGTTTCAGAAGCAGCTTCGTCGCCGGCACCACCCACGGTGGACTGCAGCTCAGCGGCGTCGTCGACGGCGGCCACTGTGGCGCGCACGTCACCCCCACCTTCAGTCATGGGCTCACTGTAGCAATGGCGGCCGCGGCAGGGGAGATCAGGTTAAGGTAGGCAGCATGACTGCAGCCCATGTGACCTTGTGCTTCCTCCTCCGCGACGGCGCGGACGGCGAACATGTTCTGCTGGGGACCAAGAAGACTGGTTTTGGCCGGGGCAAAATTGTGGGTGTCGGCGGACACGTGGAGTTGGGGGAGACCGCCTCGCAGGCGGCGTGCCGGGAGGTCATGGAGGAGATCAATGTAGTGGTCCGTGCCCCGGATCTGATTCCGGCGGGCAGTGTCGACTTTGTGTTTCCGGCCAGGCCGGATTGGAACATGGCCACAACGGTGTTCCTCACTCGATCATGGGAGGGAGATCCGTCCGAAAGCGACGAGATCGCCCCTGAGTGGTTCCCCGTTGCCCGGCTTCCGGTGGAACGCATGTGGGCCGATGCCGAGCATTGGCTGCCGGCCATGATCTCGGGTCAGCGGATCGCCGTGCGTGTTGCGTTGGCCGAGGACAACGAGAGTGTGGCCGACGTGAGCACCGTTGAGTGGGTGGACCAGGAGCCTTAAGGGTGGACCGGGAGCCTTAGGAACAGCGACGGGGGGGGGGGGGGGGGGGGGGGGGGGGGCGGGGGCCGGGGGCCGGGCCCAGAGGAACGGGGAGGAAAAATGACAAGGCCTGCACGACGGCAGGGCGGCGTGAGGGAGAACTGGA